>QKCE01000216.1 GCA_003245785.1 Spirochaetales bacterium
TTCCACGACCACGTCGTCTCCGTGGATGCCGGGGGCGCCGCCGGTATAGGTGCCGCTCTTGTACGAGCCGCCGCAGCCCATAAGGGTAACCGCGAGAGCGGCGGTTACGAGCAGGGGAATGATTCTCTTCATGAATCTCGTCTCCTTTTGAGTTAATTCACAAAATCAATTCGCCGAATGCATTCGGTGAATTGAACAAGATCATAATTTATTGTATTAATTAATGCAATATGTATAGATAAACGAATATCTATATCTTGAGGACTAATTGAATGGCAGGTTTGAAATTAAAGCCCTTTGACTGGGTGGCCCTCGCGGTTTCCGTCGCCGCCTTCGCGGGCTTCCTCTTCGTCGGCAGGCTTACGGCCCAAAGCTCGGGCTACGTGACCATACAGACCCAGGAGGGCGAATGGATGTACGACCTCGACCGGGACCGGGAAATGACCTTCAAGGGGCCGATCGGCGAATCCGTGATCCTCATAAAGGACGGGAAGGTTTCCTTCGAGCATTCCGACTGCGAGGACCACCTCTGCGAGCGGATGGGCGAGCTTTCCCGGGGAGGGGACTGGTCCGCCTGCCTGCCCAACCGGGTTTTTTTATCGATTACCGGCAACGAGGGGGAAGTGGACTATGCGACGAAATGACGGGGCGTTCCGCTTCAACGTAATCGCCCTTCTCGGCGGCATGAGCATGTTCCTTTCCGCCGTGGAATTCCTCTTTCCCAAGCCGGTCCCCTTCATGCGCCTGGGCCTGGCGAACCTGCCCCTGCTTCTCGGCCTGGAGATCCTCTCCCCGTCGTCCTACGCGCTCCTGGTCGCCCTGAAAGTCCTGGGCCAGGCCCTCGTGAACGGCACCCTCGCGTCCTACGTGTTCCTCTTTTCCTTCTTCGGTTCGGCCTTGAGCGCCGCGGTCATGTTCCTTTGCCACCGCTTCCTCAAAGGGCGAATATCCATGATCGGCATATCCCTCATGGGCGCCCTGTCGAGCAACGCCATCCAGATAACCCTCTCCATCCTGTTCATTTTCGGGAAATCCGCCTGGCGAATCCTGCCCCTCTTTCTCGGCCTGGGCCTCGTCGCGGGCCTTCTCATGGGCGTTTTCGCCCAGCGCTTCGCGGAGGCTTCCCGGTGGTGGAAGGAGTTGAAAGGAGGCCTGAGGGACGGGGCAGATGGCGAAGGCGGAGAGCCGGAGGCGTCGCGTCATCCCGATGGCGCGGGCGCGTCAGGGCCAGGGTTCGCGGAAGCCGTGCCGGAACCCGGCCGCGGTGTCGCTCCCGGGGACGGGGTTACCTCAGTCGCCGGGGACCCAAGGGGCGCCGCCGGCCTTCAGGAAACGGCCACCGAACCGTTAACCGTAAAGCGCGGGCGCGGCGCGAAAGCCCGGCCCCGAAAAAAGCGGCCCGACCGGATCGCCTCGTTCCTGGGGCCCGTCCCCCGTTTCTGGACCGGTCTCGCCCTTATCCCGGCCTTCATCCTCGTGGGCTCCGTCCCGGCGAAACTCGCGCTCATCGCCCTTTTCGCCCTTCTGGTCGTCCTGTCGGGGAAGCGGATACGCCCGGGCTATTACGCGGTCCTCGTCGCGTCCATCTGCTTTTTCAACCTGCTCATCCCGGCGGGTAAAATACTGTTTACGCTGGGCCCGCTGAAAATAACCGAGACCGCCCTCCTGACCGGGCTCATGAAGGGGCTCACCCTCTGCGGGCTCATGTTCGTGTCGCTATTTTCGGTGGCGGGAAACCTCACGCTCCCCGGCCGGCTCGGCGGGCTTCTCGCGCGAACCTTTTACTACTTCGAGATTATCCTGGAAGGGCGAATGCGCATTTCACCACGAAGGTTCTCCGCCTCCCTGGAGGAGGTGCTTCGCTCGCTGTTCCCGCCCGCGGCGCTTCGGGAGGGAACCGGAAATGTCGAAAGCCCGCTGGATGACGCCGAAAGCGCCGTCGGCGGACCCGGAGGGGGAGCGGGAAAACCCGCGCGTCCCGCGTCGGCGGCGTACTGCGCCTTCCTTGTCGCGGCGGTCTGGGCGCCCTTCGTCGTGGGATTGTTGAATAAGTAGGGGATAGTGGAACCTCCTTCGCGCCGGAAAAAAGCCGACGCGGACGGTGCGTCCTTCGTATCGCCCGCCGACGGCGGTCGGCGCTCAGGCGAGGAAAGCCCGCCTGATTCCTTCCATGTGGATATCCACGATGCGGCGGGCGTTTTCGTCGGTCAGGGGAACCTCCGGCCGCTCCCATCCGAGTCGAAGGCCGTCGTAGAGTACGTAGATCATTTGCACGACGAGCCGGGGATCCGCGTCGGCCCGCAATTCACCGCTTCGAATCGCCTTTTCGACCGCCTCGACCTTCATGTCGTAGACCTTGGTCGTTGCCTTCGCGAAGCGGTCGCCCAACTCGGAAAGCTCGCTCAGGGTATCGATACCGGTGAAAAAGTTCGCCCGGAAGCGTTTGTAAAGCTCCCAGCAGTTGTATACGGTGCGTTCGAGGACCGTCAGCACGCCGCCTTCGGTCTCGGCGTAAATGCGCTCGTTGTTTTCCAGGAGCTCCCGCTCCCAGGCGTCGTAGGCCGCGGCGTAGAGACCGTATTTGTCCTTGAAATGGTAATAAATGGGGCCGCGGGAAAGGCGAAGGGCGTCGGAGATGTCCGTGAGGTTGGTCGCGGCATAGCCTTTCAGGGAAAAAACCTCCACGGCCTTTTCGATCAATTCCTTTCTCACCTTCGATTCGTCCATTAACCCACCGTCCCTTTCGACCACGATAGCCGATTCCCCAAAATAACGCAATCCGAGGGCTTGCCTCGAATAATTAATCGTGCTAAAAATATCTATTAAACATGCATGCATGCATAATTTGCAGTTAAGGAGGATCACGATTTGAAAGCTATCGTGTTCGGCGTTCTCGGGGCGTTCTTACTTACCCTGGGTTCCTGCGGCAACGGCGGGAAATACGTGGACGGCTCGTATCAGGGGACCGCGGAGGGCGTTCACGGCCCCATTACCGTCGAGGTTTCCGTAAAGGGCGGCAAGATTGCCGCGATCGACGTGTTGTCCGAGGGCGAAAGCGAGGGCGTGGCGGATCTCGCCTTCGAGCGGATTCCCCAGGCGATAATCAAGGCCCAGGACACCGAGGTTGAGGCCGTTTCGGGCGCCTCCTCCTCTTCCCGGGCGATCATGGACGCGGTGTCCTTGGCCCTTGAACCGGCCATAAAGCAAAAATAAGGAGTTGATGATCATGCAGAAAACGATTCGAAACCGGGCGTTCCCGGTCCTCGCCCTCGCCGGCCTTGTCGCGACGACGGCCCTTACGGGTTGCGCGAAAACCGAAAAGTACGACGTGGTAGTGGTCGGCGGCGGCGCCGCGGGCCTTTCCGCCGCGATAGAGGCGGCCGACGCCGGGGCGAAGG
The DNA here is from genome assembly GCA_003245785.1 of Spirochaetales bacterium. GTDB lineage: Bacteria > Spirochaetota > Spirochaetia > Treponematales > Treponemataceae > Teretinema. Next base: position 3,399 of record QKCE01000216.1, read on the forward strand.
TAGCCCTCCTCGAGAAGATGCCCATGGTCGGCGGCTCGACCGTCCTTTCCGGCGGCATCGTGTATTCCACCGGATCTTCCATCTTGAAGGGCGCCGGTATTGACGATTCCGTGGACGCCCTGGTCGCCTACTGGTCCGGCCGAGCCGAGGGCGCGGCGGACGAGGCGAAGCTCCGCTTCGTGGCCGAGCGCTCCGGCGCCAACGTGGACTGGCTCGTCGGCCTCGGCGTGAAGTTCGGCCTCCCGTTCCCCACGGGCACGAGCCCGGTTCCCCGGGCGGTGAGCACCTCCGACGGCGGAGTGGGCATTATCCGCCCGCTCAAGGCCGCGGCCGAAGCCAAGGGCGTCGCCTTCTTCCTCGAGACCCCGGTTACCTCCCTGGTATCGAAGAAGGGCGCCGTGACCGGCGTGAAGGCGAAGAACCGGGACGGCAAGACCGTCACCTTCGCGAGCAAGGCCGTGATCCTGGCCACCGGCGGTTTCGACCGGAACAAGGCCCTCATGGACAAGTACGCAGGTACCCAGGTCGCGGACATTACCTTCGTGGGTTCGGGTAACACCGGCGACGCCATTACCATGACCGAGGCGCTCGGCGCCCAGGTAGTCGGTTCCGGCGGCGTGATCGGCCTCAGGGCGGTTCCAGGGGAGCCCACCTTCGAGACCCCGGTCTGCATGCTTATTTGGTACCCGAACCTCTACGTGAACAGGGAAGGCAAGCGCTTCGTTAACGAGGGCTCCGATTATCCCATATTCCACGCGGCTCTGAACGAACAAACCGACAAGGCCTCGTTCCAGATTTGGGACCAGGCGACCTTTAACGAGAACCTCGGAAAGGCCGTGGAAAAGGGTCAGGCTTTCAAGGCCGACAGCCTGGAGGAACTGGCCGCCGCCGCGGGAATCGACGCCGATGCCTTCGTGGCCACGGTCGCGTCCTACAACGCGGCCATCGCCAGCGGAACCGACGCCGAGTTCGGGAAAAACCTCGCGGGCCAGCTCCCGGTCGCCGCCGCGCCCTTCTACGCCCTCAAGGTGAACGCCGCGACGATCGGCACCATGGTCGGCCTCAAGACCGACCTTTCCTGCCGCGTGCTCCGCGCCGGTGACGAGCCCATTCCGGGGCTCTACGCCGCGGGCGAGGTCGCCAACGGCGATTTCTTCAAGACCGAGTATCCCGCCTCGGGAACCTCGATCCAGATGAGCGTGACCTTCGGCCGCGCCGCCGGAGCCGCGGCCGCGGCCGCGGCCCTGGCGGGCAAGTAAGCGCGGGCTTCGGCCTTTAAAAAAAAGAGGGGCGGACCGGATGGACCCGGCCCGCCCCGATTGGCGGTTACGCGCAAGGCGATATCCGCGTCGTGCCGGATCACTCCTTGGCTATTTTCTTGTCGTGCTTGAGCTGTCTCTTCTCTTTAAGGCTGTGTTGGGGTTTCTTCTTCGCTTCCGCTTGTCCCTTGTCTTTTCCCTTTGGCATTTCATACCTCCTTGCGGGAAGGTTCGCGTCGCGGGCGGCTTCGCCGGCATCGTGAACCCATATAGTTAATTGTAATACCGGCGCATCCGGGCGTCCATGAAATTCGCGAAAATTCAGGGAGAGAACCCGCGGCGAAGCGGCGCGCGCCGGTTATGGCTTCAAGGCGGGGGACGGGAGATCGCCCCTGAAGGAGCCCGCTTCGAGGGGGCTCCGAGGGACCGGGCCCCGAAGCGGCCGCCATCTCCCCTTCGGCGCCCCGGGCGCCGAACCGGCGCCCGGGGCGCCGAACCGGCCCTTTCTGCCTCCGCGGGGCATCGCCCCGCGCCCCTTTTCCCCTTGCCATTCCGGCGGGAAAGGGATACCATGGAGGCAATTCTGGCGCCTTAAGGTGGATTCAACCACCGGGAAGCTCCCGCTCTCGGCCGCGCGCCTGGGCCGTTATGTCGCGGAAAATCTGACGAAAGGGAGAATCAACCATGACAACGTCACCCCTCGCACAGTATCTGTCGGAAACCCCGGCAGACAAGGTAAACGCCGCCTTCGTGTCCTATATCGCGAACCTCCAGCAGATCGCCGAGGTAGGCCCCGAGATCGCCGCGTCCGTGGTGAAGGAGCTGGAAGCCCAGCGCACCCACCTGAAGCTCATCGCGAGCGAGAACTATTGCTCGCTCAATACCCAGGCGGCGATGGGCAACCTCCTGACCGACAAGTACGCGGAAGGCTTTCCCGCCCACCGCTATTACGGCGGCTGCGAGAATATCGACGATATCGAGTCCGCTGCGGCGGAGGAGGCGAAAGCCCTTTTCGGCGCCGACCACGCCTACGTGCAGCCCCATTCGGGCGCCGACGCGAACATGGTCGCCTACTGGGCGATCCTTTCCGCCAGGATCGAGGCCCCGGTGCTCGAGGCCCTCGGCGAGACGAACCTTTCCAACCTTGACGACGCGCAGTGGGCGGACCTCCGCGCGAAGCTCGGGAGCCAGAAGCTCCTCGGCCTCGACTACTATTCCGGCGGCCACCTGACCCACGGATACCGCCAGAACGTGTCCGCCCGCATGTTCGAGGCCCACGCCTACACCGTTTCGAAGGAGACCGGCCTCCTCGACTACGACGCGATCGAGAAGCAGGCGATGGAGCTGAAGCCCCTGATCCTCCTGGCCGGTTATTCCGCCTATCCGAGGGCCATCAACTTCCGCCGCTTCAGGGAAATCGCCGACAAGTGCGGCGCGGTGCTGATGGTGGACATGGCGCACTTCGCCGGATTGGTCGCGGGCAAGGTGTTCACGGGCGACGAGGACCCGGTAAAGTGGGCGGACGTGGTCACCACGACGACGCACAAGACCCTCCGCGGCCCCCGCGGCGCCCTGGTGCTCTGCAAGGCCCCCTTCGCGGACTACGTGAACAAGGGCTGTCCCCTGGTGCTCGGCGGGCCCCTCCCGCACATGATGGCCGCCAAGGCGATCGCCTTCAAGGAAGCGCGGAAGCCGGCCTACCAGGCTTATGCCAAGAAGGTCCGGGACAACGCCCGCTCACTCGCCGCCGAACTCGTGAGGCTCGGCATGACCCTTCAGACCGGCGGGACCGACAACCACCTGATGCTCATCAACGTGTCGGGCTTCGGCCTCACGGGCCGCCAGGCCGAGGCGGCCATGACCGCCTGCGGCGTGACCCTCAACCGGAACAGCCTGCCCTTCGACCCGAACGGCGCCTGGTGGACCAGCGGCCTCCGAATCGGCACCCCCGCGACGACCACCCTCGGGATGGGAGAGGCGGAGATGAAGGAAATCGCCCGGATCATCAAGCTGGTGCTCGACAATTCCAAGCCCGGGCTTACCGACAAGGGAACCCCGAGCAAGGGCAAGGTCGAGGTGGACCCCAAGGCCCAGGCCGAAGCCCAGGCCGCGGTGGACGCCCTTCTCGGCAAGTTCGTGCTCTATCCCGAGCTCGACCTCGATTTCCTGAAAAAGGCTTTCGTGAAGTAAAAGCAGGGCTTGGCCCCAACCGTTTTCGATTCGCGGCTCCCCTTGGGGGAGCCGTTTTTCTTATTCGCCGAACCGTGGTAAAATGGAGGCCATGGCGAACATACCCGCGAAGGGGTCGACCCCGTGAGCCGGAAACCCGGAATCTTCGCGTCCTACATGGTCCTCCGAACCCTGATCGGCGTTCTCGGCATAAGCCTGCCCTTTTTGTGCCTCGCCTGGGATTTTGCCTTCAACGGGGGCGCCGTTCCCGATTCGATAAGCCTGCATTACTACTTGAACTTTCGGGACGTTTTCGTCGGCGTCCTGTCCGCGGTTTCGTTTTTCCTCATTACCTACCGGGGCTATGGCCTCGTGGACGACCTCGTTACCTGGGCTATCGGGCTCGCGGGGCTCGCGACGGCCCTTTTTCCCTGCGAGAACGCCGAATGGGAGGAGAAGGTCAGCCTCCTGATGCTGGACAACGGGGTAACCAACGGGGTGCATCTTTTCGGGGCGGGGACTTTTTTCACCCTTCTCGCCTTCAATTCCCTGTTTCTGTTTACCAAATCCAACGCCCCGATCGCCAGGGGAAGCCGGAAATATTGGCGTAATTTCGTATATGTCGCCTGCGGCGTCGCGATCCTCCTGCCCCTCGTCGCCATGGCCCTGGCGACCGTCCTGACGAGCCCGGAATTCCGGCAACGGACGAAGCTCATCCTGATACTCGAGGCGATAATGCTCGTTTCCTTCGGGGTTTCCTGGCTCGTAAAGGGGGGCGCGATCATGGCGGACCGGGCGGAAGCGCGGAAAGGGAATACATGAAACTGACGGAGGTCCCGATCGATTCCCTGAGGGTGACCCAGCTTTTCCTGAACCGGGACAAGATCGCCCGGGTGTCGAAATGGCTTTCCCGGAAGGATCAGCTGGAGATACCGGTCCTCACCTTCGGGGACCGGCGGTTTTGCCTGGACGGCCACACGCGGCTCCACGTGGCGAAATCCCTGGGAATCGAAACCTGCTTCGTGTACGAGGACGACGGGTCGAGGGAGATCGCGGGGCTGTATTTACGGTTCATCCGCTGGTGCGAGCGGGAAAACATACTGACCGTCGGGGACTTGGGGCGGCGAACCCTGAGCGCCGCCCGGTACCGGAAAAACTGGGAGCTGCCCTGCCGCCTCATTTGCGAGGCCTACGAGGCGGCTCCCCGTTCCGACGGGGAAGGGGTCATTTCTTCGCGTCGTTGAACTGTTTCGCGTAGCCGTTCATTTCCTTCGAGAGGGCGGCGATTTCGGCGGACTTTTCGCGAATCGCCGCGAGAAGCTCGTGACTCGCCATTCCCGGGCCGACGTAATACTCGCCCCGGTCTCCCGCTTCCGCCCTGAACCGCCCGGCGAGGGCGAGCACCTCGTCCCGCTTCCCCTCTATCGCCGGAACTATCGCGCCCATCCTGGCGAGGAGCGCCCGCTTTTCGTCGGCCTTTTTCGGGTCGTAGCCCGCCGCGACCGCGGCGTCCAGTTCTTTTCCCGCCTTGTCGAGCTCGGAGCGGGCGTTGGCGATCTGGCGGTCCGAGTCGGCCCTGTAGTCCTGGACCTGCTTTTCCAGGTTCGCGGTGGATACGCGGACGACGGCATTCTTTTTCGCGAGGGCGTTGAAGGCTTCCGATTCCTTTTTGTAGCGCTCGGTACGGTCCTTGAACCCGTCGAAGAGGCCGTCGAACCGCTTTCGCTCGGCGAGCATGGGCTTGTAGCCCTCTTCGTCGGACTGGATCGTCTTTTTCCCCTTCACTATGCCGTTGACCTTGTCGCGGGATTCCTTGAGGAGCGCGTCCTGGGCCTTCATGGCGTCGAGGGCAGCCTTCATGGAGCCCAGGGCGGCGTCGAAGTCCGGATACGGGGCCATGGAGGGATCCGCCACGTTTTGCCGGATCGAGGCGATAATCCCTTCTTTTTCGGTCAGGTCCCTCTCGGCGGAGGCCACGGCCTTGTCGGCCTGGGAGACGCCGGAGCCGAAATAATCCTTCACGTCGGAAGACTTGTAATAGGTGACGCAGCCCGTGGCCGCGAGGGCTGCGAAGGCCAATGCGAATAAGGTAGGTTTCATGGTTTCCCTCTACCTTCAGTCTAGGGAATGGGAAGCCGGGGCGCAACGTTTTCGGGTATATTTCGGGCTATCGCCCGGCTTCTACGGGGACGGCGCCACCGTTGATCACCGTGCACACCCCCATGTTGCCGCCGTACACGTACCGTATCAGCGGGGCTTCGAGCCCCAGGGAAGCCATGAAGCCGACCAGGCCGCCGGAGGCCATGAAGTCCCGGTAATTCCGGTAATGGTCGCCCCCGACGAAGCGCTCGATCGCGAATATGGCAGCCCCGTTCACCCAGGCGGCGGGACCCTGCCGCGGGGGCACGGTATAATCCGCGAGGACCAGCGCGCCGCCGGGCCGCACGACCCGGACCATCTCGGAAACCAGGGCCACGCGGACGACGGGCGGGGTTTCGTGGAGGGCGAGGCTCACGGTGGCCGCGTCGAACTCCCCTCCCCGGAAGGGCAGGGAGGTACCGTCGGCGGCGAGGCAATTCATGCCCTTCGCCCTCGCCACCGCGAGCATGGGCTCGGATATGTCGATTCCCCGGTAATCGAAGCCCCGGTCCGAGAAATACCTGGCCTGGGAACCGGTGCCGCAGGCCACCTCGAGCACCTTCGGGTTCCCCGGGGCCGCGCAGGATTCCACCACCGCCTTCCGGAGCGCTACGAGGGCCTTCTCCAGGAAAAAGTCGTAACTCCTTGCCAATCGCTCGTAATCCTCTTCCGGCATGCGCGTCCCCCCTGGCGTTCTTTCCGACAGTGTACCACCCTTCGAGGGGCCGCGGCTCCCGTAATATTGTTAAATCCCCCCGGGAATCCCTACGATCCCGCAAGGCGTGGGTATATTTGAATCGACGGCATGGCCGTCAGGAGGTTTTTAATGGGCGGTTTTTATCACGGATACGGCATGTTGGGCGGTTGGAGCCTTTTGGGCATGCTTCCCGGTTTGCTGATTTCTATAGGGATTCTCGTTCTTCTCGCGTACGCGATCCGGTATCTCGCCAGGACCGGCGGCCGCTACGGCCACGGCGGCCACGGGACGGGCGAAGAGGGCGGGGAAACGGCGGAGACCATTCTCAAGAAGCGGTATGCCCGCGGGGAGATTACGAAGGAAGAGTTCGACCGCATCCGGGAGGACCTGAAGTAACCTACCGGATGGGTAGGGTCGCCGCGGCAGCCCCGAGGGGCCGCCGCGGTTTTTTTTATTTCAGGATTTCGGTGAAGAACTCGTCGACCGTGAGGACGCGCCTGTCGGCGACCACGGTGCCCTTGACGGGGCTGAAGGAGACCTGACCGTCGTCGGACTTCCCCTGCCGGAGGCTCGCGTTCTTGAAGGTGAGCGTCTTGGGAAGCATGCCCTTGTAGGTCAGGGAACCGTTCAGGGAAAACACGGCGCCCAGGCTAGTCATCACGACCTCTCCGTCGATCGACACGGTCTTCGCCGAAGCGGGGTGGTAGTCCCTGAAGGTCGCGGTGATCTTCGAGGTCTTGTCCGCCTGGTTTATCTCTGTCTTCCGGGTATAGCTCCCGTCCGGGTTGGACAGGGACTCGGCCACGAAATTTTCGGTGTTCGAGGTGGCCAGGACCTTGGTCAGGGTCGTCGGGGCGTTCAGGTAGAACGAGTAGGCCTGGGCGAGCTCGCGGTCGCCGACGTCCTTCGCGCAGGACGCGAGGGCGAGCAGGGAAAGGGCGGCGGCCGCGAGGGCCGCGCGCGTTAGGCGCGATTGAATTTTCATGGTGTTCCTTTACAGCGATGAAATGTTATCCGAACCGGTGCGGGGGCGTCACGACCCACAGGGCCTTGAAGACGCCCTCCCCGGTGTTTACCAACGTGTGCGGCGCGGTGGCGGAGAAGGAGATACTGTCGCCCCGCTTGAGGTGATAGACCTTGGTCTCGTAATGGAGTTCGCATTCGCCCTCGGTCACTATGCCGAACTCCCGGCCCAGGTGGCCGTATGAGCCCCTCTGGGTCTCGTGGCCCTCGGGAATGGTGATGTAATAGGACTCTATGGCGTGGGAACCGTCCCCTTCCACGGGCCGGGCGACTTCCTCGTAGGTTATGCCGTTTTCCTTCACGTGGCGCCGCTCGTCCGACTGGATGACCCGGACCGGCCGCTCGCGGCGGTATTCCTCGAAGAGGTATTCGAGGTCGATCTCCAGGGCGTCGGCGAGGGAAAGGAGTGTGTCTATGGCGGGAGACACGCGGTTCCGCTCGATCTGGGAAACCAGGCTTTCGCTCACCCCTGCCGCCTGGGCGACGACCTTCAGGGTGTAGCCCTTCCGTTCCCTCACGGTCCTAAGCTTTTCGCCGAACCGGAAGGGCGTGTTTTTAGTTGGCATTCTTTTGCTGCTCCCGTTTTTTCTCGAAGAGGAATTGTATGTAATGGTCTTCGAGGGTCTTTTTCGGTCCCGCGGCGCCCAGTCGCTTGCGCGCGTTGGCGTTCAGGCGTCGTTGGGTATAGGCGCGGTAGAAAATGCGGGGATCCTCGTTGGAAAGGGTCGCCTTGTGGCCCACGATGGTGGGCACCTCGTCCCTGCCTATGGCGTTCAGCCCGCGGGAACGGAGCTCCTTGCGGATAAGGGTGATATCCTCGGAGGAAAGGCCGAAAAGGAATTCCTCCATGGCGGCGGCCA
>QKCE01000108.1 GCA_003245785.1 Spirochaetales bacterium
GGAAATGGATTTGTCTTTTTTCTCGGCTTTCAATATTTCCGAACCGGCCCAAGCGCCTGAAGCCTTGTCCGCGGATATGGACTTATCTTCCCGGGGTCGGGCCTGAAGGGCCGGCGTGCCGACCCTGGTCGCGGCGCGGGCGGCGAGAACGTCTTCGCCTCGGCCGGAAACGGCCCCAATTTCTTCTTCTTCGTCCCGGACCGCCCGGATGGCCCGATGCGCGGGAGAAGACGTGTGGCGGAGAACCAGGAATACGATGAGAATGACGAACGCGAGAGCCAAAACGATAAGGAAGACCGCGAGGGCGATATTTCCGCCCTGCCTGAAGGCGAGAAGCGGCGAAAACGCCGTAACGGTCATGGCAATGGTGCCATCCTGGGGGTGAACCCGGGCGTTTCCGGCGAATTGCAAGGAAAGATGGAGGGACTGTTCCCCGTTCGCGATAGAATCGGGAAGGGCAATTTCAGCTCGAAGCGTTCCGCGTCCCTTTTTGCCGAGCTTGATGAAGGCATGCCGCTGAAGCACGTTCGTCGATCCGAGCAGTACGCCGGAAAGCTCGAGATTCACTTCTTCGTCCCCTACGTTCCTCACGGTAAGGGGGAGAATGAAGGAACGCCCGGTCTTGCCGAGGGATTCGGGGAACGTGACCTCGGGAAGCCCGAAGACGGATTCAACGAAATCGAGGGGAACGTCGCCGGCGGGCAGGGGAGTGGCGTCCACGCCCATGGCCTCCGTAAACTCGCCCGATACGTCCACGTATTCGACGGATTTCGCGGAATTTTCGGCGGTGCCGGTTTCCGACGAAGCCCCGGCCGGCCCGGAAGCGGCCGTGCCTTGACCCGCGGACCCGGTGGTGCCTCCCCCCGCGGTGGAGGAGCCATTAGCGGGGCCTTCCCCCGCGTTGCCCTCTGAGTTACCCCCCGCAGCGCCCGTGTTTGCGGTCGAACCGCTAGCGGGAACCGAAACGGTCGAACCGTCGAGGGACGTTACCGTCGCGTTTTCGGGGAAGGGAAGCTTTATGTAGAAAACGTTCCAGCCCGCTCCCTTGATTTTCCTCGCGTAACTTTCAAGCTCCCGGGAAACCTGTTCGTTGGTATAAGCCGCGAAGGGGCTCGAGGGCGGGGGATTGAAAATGCCGTCGGATATAACGATGACGATTTTCTGCTTTTGCTGATCCAGGGTATTAACGTATTGCCAGGTGTATTGTAGACCGGAAATAAAATCAGAATTCTGGCCGATCGGGTAGAGGAGCATGAAACGGGACACGATCCTGGAAACGTCCGCCTCTGTCTGAACCGGCTGGACTATTTCCAGGTTTGACCGGGAGTTGAAGGAAATGAGGTGGAACGTATCCCCGGAGCGGACGAATTTTTTCGTAATGTCCCCTAGGATTCTCCCGTTGATTTGGTCAAAAAACGGGAGAATCGTCCCGGAGGCGTCCATCAGGACGACGATGTCCACTCCGGCGGCGCGGACGCTGCCGCCCGCGCCGATTAAAAGCATGATCGAGAGGAAAAGGATGCCGACTTTTTTCATACCGTCCTCTATTTATCTAAGGGGATCAGAAGGTCGCGGCGGTAATCGCCTTAATGGTATAATTATACTCCCGATCGTTGATGGTGAAAACCAGATTTTCCCCTTCCCGATGGCTCATTATCGCGTTTCCGAAGGGGGACATGTAGGAAATCACCATGTTGTCGGGATCGGATTCCCAGGGACCGAGGATCGTGTAGGATTCCTCTTCCTTCGTCGCGTTGTTCACGAGATGCGCGACGGTGCCGAAGGAAACGCGCGCGACCGTTACCGTGGTCGGGTCGAAGATCTGCGCCCGGTCGATCTCTTCCTGGAGCCGAGTGGCGGTGGAATTGAGAATGGTCTGGCGTTCCTTGGCGGCCTTGTATTCGGCGTTTTCGCGAAGGTCTCCGAGGGAAAGGGCATAACCGATTTCCTTGGAGTTCGCGGGCATTTCCACTTCGACGATGTTCTGGAGCTGCTTTTTCTTCTCTTCCATCATCTTGGACGTAACGATCAGGCCGCGGGACACGACGGTCTTTTCTTCGGTACCGAAGAATTTGAAGCCCTTGTGGATTTCCAGGATCTTGTTACGAAGGTGCATCTTGACCGCGGGATCGAGGTCCTTCACGTCGTCAACCAGGGTATAAAGCCGGGTGATGGTGTCCACGTCGCTGGCGAGGATGTAGTTCTCCAGGAGCGCGTCCTTGCCGAACAGGATCGTGTGTACCTGGCGGTTGATCTTGCGGTTTTCCGTGGTTTCGCGGTGGTTGGCGATTTCCCGGAAGGTTACGTCAAGCACGTGAATCAGGGCGATCAGCTGCTTCTCGTAGGGAATCGCGATTTCCTTGAACCAGTCGGCTTCCTGGGCGTTCTTGAAGAACCAGATCACCGCCTCGCGGTAGTCGCGGTAGTTGTCGAAACAGGTGAGGGTCAGGGCCTTTACCTTGTCGGTAAAGCCCTCGCGGAGGAGCGCGTCGACGATCTCGTTGGAAAGTACGGTCGGGAAGAGCTTGATGTACTTGTCGGACCAGTCGGGGAGGAAGTTTTTGATGTGCTGCAGGTAGCTCCGCTTAAGGTCCGCGTCCTTGATTTCGGTATACACGATCGAGGGATTCTCGATCTCGGCGAACAGGTCGGCGAAATTATACTGGATCCCCGGGTTGAGATGGGGATGTTTCGCCACGATCTGCTTGACCACGAGATAGGACGCGATGATCTGCTCGTTCACCTGGTTGAAGGCCTTCAGGTACCCGGCGAAGTAGCTGAACATCTCGGAGAAGAACTCCGAATCCGGGTCGGCTTTCTCGGAGAACTCGGTGAGGATGTTGATGCGGGCAAAGAAGTTCTTCTGGGCCTTGAACTCGTTGAACATCTTCTCTTCCTGGGAAATCGGCCGGTCCCGGACCACGAACATGTCGATATTGTTCGGGTTAACCCCGAAGCTGGCGTCTTCCTTGAGGAGCTTTCTCGCCTTGGTGCTCCAGCTGGTCCATTCGTTGACGGTAAGGACCCCTGGAACGAGTTCGGCCTTGATATGCTTTAGGTCGCAGTTGTTTTCGTAGCTCCGGATGATCGTCTTGAGGGCCCAGGTCGGGTCCTCCTTGACCTTCTTCGACAGCTTTTCCTTTTTCCAGATGGACTTGAGCACCCAGATATGGTCCTTGCTCAGGGTCTGAAGGGCGTTTACTCCCATCTTGAGGCTCATCGTATGCCCGCGCTTCTTGGCGAAATCGATGGTGATCTCGTCGTTCAGCACGGAGGAAATGCGGCCCACGCCCCAGGAGCGGTGAAACACGAAATTGCCCGCGTCGAAGGAGATATGCTTCTCGAACTCCGCGATGGCCTCGAACACGTTGCGCCAGCCCTGGTTGAGGTTGGACGCCTTGACGTATTCGTCGAGGAGGCTGTGGTCGGCGTACTTGCCGCGGAAGCACTCGACGATTTCCTTACGCGCCCAGCTGTCCTTGTCGTCGTAGGAAAGGATGATCTTGAGGATGTCGATCGAGGTATTCCAGTCTTTCTTGTCCTTGTAATGGACGTAGACTTCCTGCATGAGCATCGCGCTGCGGTCGTCCCCGAGATTCTTGGAGATCTTGCGCTGGACGTGGTAGAAAAAGTCGATTTCCTCGGGGATCATGCCGACGAGATGGGTCCAAATCTCCTTGACGGAGTTGGACTGGCGTCGGTTGATGTACCGGTAGAGGGCCTTTTTATAGAAGTCCACGGCGTTTTCGACGTCGCCGTCCTTCTCGTACTTCTCGGCGAGGAGCTTCGTGATGTCGGCCTCGTCGTAATCGATCTTGACCAACCGCTCGTAAATCTCGTAAAGAGCGGGGTTCCCCTCTTCCTTGTAGCAGTCCGCGAGGGTGCGGAGCCCGAATCGGGACTCTCCGAAATCGAGGATGCGGAGGCACAGGTGCTCGACGATCTGGGTGCGGTGGTTGTCGATGAAAATGCTGATGAGGTTGACCAGCGCGGAGTCGTCGAGCAGCTGCTTCGAGAGCGCGATGATGCCGGAAAGGTAGAGCGCGATGATGCTGTTTTTGGTATGGGCGAGGTGTTCGTCGCAGAGCGTCTTCAGCTCGTCGAGGTTCTTGTCCTGCTGCGCCTTGCGAATGATGGCGTCCAGATCCTTGAAGTTGGCGATGGAGTAATTGCTAATCGTGGCGCGGGTCCACTTTTCCTCGTTCAGCATTTCCTGGACAGATTTTACCAAAGACTCAGACATATTTGAAACTCCTGCAGGGTTTACATGGTATACCGATTGTAAACTTCGGTATCCAGCAATTTTATTTTCAATAATACCTCGTTGATCCGGGCCTGATCGTCATGAACGTTTATGTAATGGTCGATCAGCCAAAAATAGCGATTAATCAGCCGGGGTACCAGTATGGACACAGTTTCTTTCGGCGCGTCCCTTATCTCGTTCTCGAGGGCGAAGATTGCCTGCTTGAGCTTGCCGAATTCGAGGGCGCGCAATTCCCTTTTTACGTTGAGCACGCCGTAAAGGAGCCCGTATACGGGTATCCATTCCAGCTGCTCGGCGCCGGAATAGCCGAGCGCCCTAACCTGATCGACGAGCCGGTTGATTACCCCCGACTCGAGAAAGTGAAGCTCCACCGAGCCGGCGCCCTGAAAAAACGCCTCGCGAAAGAGCACCTTGGATAGACGAACCTCCCCGCACAGGGCATAACAGTCGGCAAGTTCCGCGAGAATCGCGGGGGATTCCCGGTCGCGGTCTTTCGCGCGCTCGAGAAGCTGCAACGCCAGCTCGTAATCGCCCAATTCCTTGTGGCACAGGCCGATTTTCCGGTACAGTTCCGGGTCGCCCGCCGTATCGTCCTCACGGTACAGTGACTGGTAAAATCGCAAGGCCAGCGTGAACGCGCAGTTCTTGAAAGCGTACATTACTCCCTCGTGCGATTCGCCGAGTTTCTGCATGTATGCCGTAAAGGGTTTCCATTGGGAAACCAGAAACTCGCCTTTCTCGAACGCGGTAGAAGCCAGTTGCGCTTTTTTCAGTTTGTCGGACCAGAAATTTACGCCGGTTAACGCGTAGATGACTTCGGAATTCTCGAGATCCTGCTGAAGGATGGCCGCCAGATCCCTGTTTGCCTGTTCCAATTCGCCCAATTTGAGTAGTTCGTAAACTTGTTGCATCGAGCCGAGAACAGATTCGTTAATCATACTACTGTTCCTATTATACTCATTACGGACGTTTAGTCAATTGAGGCTCGTATTTACAGCTTTGGGCGAGTTTGCTACTATAATGCATATGACTCGACCGTATCTACTGGCGCCATCGATATTGAGCGCAGATTTTTCGAATCTCGGCGCTTCTCTCGAAGAAATTCGCGTGAAGGGCGGCGACTGGATTCACATTGACGTAATGGACGGCCATTTCGTGCCGAACCTGACCATCGGCCCTCCCGTAGTGAAGGCGCTGCGGCCAAAATCCGACCTGCCCTTCGACGTGCACCTGATGGTCAGCGACCCTGCCTCGATGGTCGATGCATTTATCGATGCCGGGGCGGATTGGATAACCTTCCATATAGAGGCGGAAACCCACGCGCACCGGCTGGCGTCAAGGATTCGCGCCGCGGGGAAAAAGGTCGGCATTAGCCTCGTGCCGTCCACCCCGGTCTCGGCATTGTCCGAAATGCTGCCCTACGTGGATCTCGTGCTCGTCATGACCGTAAATCCCGGCTTCGGCGGGCAGACGCTCATTCCCGAATGCATGGACAAGGTCCGCGCCCTGAAAAAAATAAAGCAGGAACGCGATTTATCGTATATAGTATCTGTAGACGGCGGCGTAAACCGCGATACGTTCCGCGAGGTTATCGACGCGGGAACCGACGTGCTGGTCTCCGGATCAGCCTTCTTTTCGGGAAACCTTTCGCCTTACGGCGACGACCTGTAGGAAGAGGCCGATGAAAAAAACACTGTTCGTTACGATCCTTCTCGCGGCCTTGCTGCCGCTTCATGCCGCCGATCCCCTGGTGACCGGCCTCGACGCGTATGCGAAGTCGGACTGGCCGGGAGCTATGAGGTCCTTCCGCGAAGCCGCGACCGGGGATCCGTCGAACCCCGAACCGGCCTACTGGCTTGTCATGGCCGAGATTTCCGCGGGGGAAAAAGAAACCTCCGTGGCCGACATGAAGGCCTTTCTCTCAAAGTATCCGGCTGATTCGCGCGTACCCGACGTTACCTACCAGCTCGGCAGGGTGCAGTACCTTCGGGGGAATTACGAGGACTCCATTTCGACCCTCTACGGCCTTCTTACCACCTGGCCCTCCCACGAGCTCGCCCCCTCGGCGTATTACTGGATCGGGGAATCCCTTTTTTCCGTGGGGCGATTCACGGAGGCCCGCTCGGTCTTCCTCATCGTCCTGGACCGGTTTCCCGACACGGTCAAGCGCGAGGCCGCCTGGTACCGAATCTCCCTGATCGACCAGGGGGCGCGGGAAGACGAGCTGCTCAAGCTTCTCAAGACGAGCCACGAGGAATCCCTGCGCATCATCGAAGACTACCAGCGGCGCGAGAAGACCTACGAGCAGGCGATCAACGCCTATCAAAAGCGCATTTCCGAATTGATGAAGGATACCCGTCTCGGCACCCTGGAAAAAACCGTAGCGACCCTCCAGGCGCAAAACGCCGACCTCACCGACAAGGTCGCCGAGCTCGGGAAGAAGAATTCCGAGCTCGAGGAACTCCTGACCCTGACCGGGTCCTCCGCGGCGGCTCTCGACGCCGCGGCACTGGACGACGAGTCCCAGAGGCAAAAAATCCTCGAAGAACTCAGGCGTAAGGCGGCGGCCCTGCAGGGCAAGTATTCGGATTCCCTCGAGGAGGGCGCAAAATGATTAAACGCTTCGCCCTCGCGATCGCCCTGGCCTGCCTCGCGAGCCTTTCCGCCTTCGCGGCGAAAAACGAGCTCCTTTCCGGCACTTTGAAGCTCGTGGTTTACTCCGACACCGGCGGCTTTTCGTTGTACCGCCTTTCCCCAGTAGGGAAGAACCGCTACGAACCGCTATTCGACGACCGCAACTACAGTTCCACCAGCTGGTTTTCCGTGCTTGCCGGCGGCAGGATTTTCGCCCTCGTACCGAAGGCGGGGCGGAAACCGGAAGTGCTTGCCGACGGTTCATCCATTCGCGTGACCTTTACGCCCACCGACGATTTCCAGGTCGTGCAGACCTTCTCGTTTGCCGATTCCGGCGAAGGAAGTTCGCCGACCCTGAGTATTTCCACCGCGGTGGAAAACACTTCCGGCAAGGCAGGGGAGTTCGCGGTAAAGGCCCTAATCGATACCGATCTCGGGGAAGACAACGGAATCCATTTCCGGACGGACTTTCAAGCCCGGCTCTCCGCGGAAACCTCGCTCGATCCCGTCGTGAACCGGGATTCCTGGATCGCTTCGGCAGGCAAGGATTCCTCGCTCGTGTTTCCCTTCGCTTCCTGGCCGGTCAAGCCCGAGCGAATAGTTATCGCGAACTGGGAACGCCTCAAGACCCTCAGCTGGATTCCATCGACGGTCGAGGGGAGATCCTTCAATACGGTATATTCGGTAAACGACTCGGCGCTCCTGTTCGTGTGGCCCATGGCAAACCTCTCCCCGAATAAAACCCTCACGGTTACCATGACCCTCGGCGACAAAATGCCGACCGCGAAGGCTTCGCCGTCCGGCGTGCGAGCGACGGATGCAGCCACCGAACTGACGAGCCCGGGGAGAACGAGAAACGAGGTAATCGAGGGTATTTTGGCAAGAATCGCCGAGATAGAGCAAAATCCAAATTCGGCCTCCGATACGGAACTGGAGCAACTGAACGCCCTTCTCGATAAATATCTGTCCGACACGGGGGCGCAGTAAAAACGATGCCCCTCTCTGTCCTGGACAGGGCTAAACGATCGTTCGCTCGGAAACGGTATAACGACGTAATCAGCCTCCTCGAACCCGAGGTTATAAACTATCGCGATTCTTTCTCGTTCTATTATATGCTTGGGCTTTCCTGCCTTTATACGGGAGATATCGGGGGGGCGGGCTCCTATTTCCAGAGGGCGCGCCAGATCAAGATGAGGGATCCCGACCTATTGGCGGCCCAGGCGGCGCTTTACCTGCGACGGGGAAACACCCAGCAGGCGGTGGACTATTACCTTGAAATCCTCGAATACGCCCCTACGCATCGACTCGCCAGGCGAGCCCTCGATTTCCTCAGGAAGAAGGCCAGCGACGACACGATCGCGGACCTGGTTTCTTCGGGGAAAATAGCGCGGTTTTACCCGAGGCTCTCCCTTGGAATTCCGCCGGCAATTCCCGTGGCGGCTATCGCCGCGGTTACGCTGGCCATCGCGGCCTTGCAGTTTCAGCTTCCCTCCATTATTAAAACGGTATCGGGACCGGACCGCGCCGATTTGTCGTCCTTCGAACTGAACCCCGACGAACGTGCCAACCTCGTCGAAACCGGGGGGAGTGCCAGATACATCCTGACTTCCAGGGAAATCGAGTCCTCCTGGTCGAAAGCCCGGTCCCTGTTCCAGTCGTGGCGGGACAACGCGGCCCAGGTCGAGATTAACCGGTTGCTCGGGTCGAACGCGAGCCTCGGGATCAAGCAGAAGGCCCGCCTTCTCATGACCTGGCTCGCCGAGCCGGGATTCGACTCGCTCAAGGATAACTACGAATACGCGGAGGTAGCCGCTGACCCCCAGCTCTATCTTGACTGCTGGGTCATCTGGAGGGGCATGGCGACGAATCTCTCCGAGGGGTCCGAAGCCCTCGACTTCCAGCTGCTCGTGGGCTACGATACCAGAAACCGGCTTGAGGGAGTTGTTCCCGTGACTATCGAGGGCGGCGCCGCGGTGGATACCGACACGCCCCTGGAGGTGCTCGGAAAAATCGCGCTGGATAACGGCCGGCTCTCCCTGAAGGGAAGGGCGGTCCATCAGACCGGAAAACCCGCGCAACCCTGAGCGCTGCCCTTTGTTAATCCTTACAGGCCTTGCTTTCGAGATAATCCCTCGGGCAGAAAGAATCGATGATGCCGGACATCGGCCTGTCCTGGGCGATGGTGAGCACGATCCGGGAACTGAGGCTCTTGGAGGGGATAACTTCCAGGTATTCCAGCCGGCTCTTCGCTTCCGCGCAATCCACCGTATCGCAGGCCACGAGCCTGTTAAGTGCGCCCGTAGCCTTCAGTTCCGCCAGGCGGTCTATCGCGGGCGGCGACAATACGGGATGCACTACCATCACGTTTATTTCCTTGCATCCCCGGGCATGCAATTCTTTGACGAGGCCGTAGATCGAGCCCGCCGTATCGATCATGTCGTCCACGATCCATACGGTTTTTCCCTCGATCGGCGCCGCGGAAAGGATATTGATGCATTCGATCTCGTTTGCCCGGTCATAGCTTCGCTGCTTGTGGGCGACCACGAATTGCGT
Organism: Spirochaetales bacterium; assembly: GCA_003245785.1. Classification (GTDB taxonomy): domain Bacteria; phylum Spirochaetota; class Spirochaetia; order Treponematales; family Treponemataceae; genus Teretinema. The sequence continues at coordinate 9,452 of QKCE01000108.1, forward strand.
TCCGAAGGAGGACGAAAAGCGCAACGCCAGCTTCTCGCTTCCCGCGTCCACGGAGCAGAACAGCCAATTATCGCTTACCTCGGCGTCGAGGGTGCCGAGGTCGCGTATCGAGGTATCGCAAAGGTGCTTTTGGAGAAGGGAGATGGCGGGCACGTCGTCAATCGAGCACCGGCAGGGATCGAATATCGTTTTTGACTTGTCCGAATGGAGCTGGTACGTTATGAGATGGTCCGCGCCAAGGGATACCATGGTTTTATAGTGAATCCAGAGGCCGATGGAATTGCGGCGGGTGGTTCGGTCTGAGCGGCTGCAGGAAATGTAGGGTTCGAACACGATTATTTCCGTCGCGTGGGACCGCTGAAGCACGTCGATGGTGTGATAGAGCTCGACTTTACAGGTGTCCACGGAAAGTCCCGCCTCGTTTCTCGCGCAGGTGGTAAACAGGAATACCTTTTTGCCGCGCACGGACCGGTGAAGGGTGACTTCCATTTCCCCGTCGGCGAAGCCCATAACCGACAAGGCGTCGATATAGTCGATCGCCTCCGGAAAGAGAATCCGTTCGGGATTCTCGTTGAGTTCCGACACCACTGCACGGGCATAGTCGCGGCATGAACGGGTCGCCAGGACGAGAAACGGCTCTATCATGATTCGAATGATACAACGATTCGTTCGTTAACGCTATTTTTTTTCCCCGTTTTTTGGTAAAATACGGGCATCTTCTGCCAACGCGCCTATATCAGGAAAGGGAGGGAAAGGTGGCGAAAGTGACGAATGAAATCAATCCCAACGCGGATATGAACGAAAAACTGAAAGCGCTCGAGATTGCGCGCCTTCAAATCGAGAAACAGTTCGGCCAGGGCTCCCTGATGAAACTCGGCAACGGCAACGAAGTCGCCGGAATCGACGTGGTGCCTTCGGGGAGCATTCTGCTCGACGAGGCCCTTGGCATCGGCGGGTATCCCCGCGGCCGAATCATCGAGGTCTACGGGCCCGAATCCTCGGGAAAGACGACCCTGGCGCTCCACGCGATCGCGGAAGCCCAAAAGATGGGAGGAATCGCGGCCTTCGTGGACGCCGAACACGCCCTCGACCCCATTTACGCGAAAAACCTCGGGGTAAACATCGACGAGCTGTGGGTTTCCCAGCCCGACACGGGCGAGCAAGCCCTCGAAATCACCGAGAGCCTCGTCCGCTCCGGCGCGGTGGACATTATCGTCGTGGACTCCGTCGCGGCGCTCACCCCGCAGGCCGAAATCGAGGGCGACATGGGCGATTCCCACATGGGCCTCCAGGCGCGCCTCATGAGCCAGGCCCTGCGGAAGCTTACCGGAATCATCGGCAAGTCCAAGTGCATCATCATCTTCATAAACCAGATTCGCATGAAAATCGGCGTCATGTTCGGGAATCCCGAGACGACCACGGGCGGTAACGCCCTCAAATTCTACGCCTCCCTTCGCCTCGAGGTCCGAAAGATCGAGACCTTCGACAAGGGCGAGGACGACGCGGTCGGAAACAGGGTTCGCGTAAAGGTCGTGAAGAACAAGGTCGCCCCGCCGTTCCGCAAGGTGGAACTGGACGTCATCTTCGGCAAGGGCGTCTCCGCGGTTTCAAGCCTTCTCGATTCCGCGGTCAAGCATGAATTCATCGACAAGAAGGGCGCCTGGTACGCCTTCGGCGACGAGAAAATCGGCCAGGGCCGGGAAAACGCGATCAAATTCCTCGAGGACAACGGGGATATTCGCGTTGCCGTTGAAAAGAAAATCCGGGAAAAGCTTTTCCCCGGTCAGGTACTGAAACAGGCGCCGGAAAAGCCCGCCAAGGCGGCGGCGCCGGAAACCGCGGCGGCTCCATCTCCGACACCCCGCAAGGCCCGGGCTGAAGCCCCGGCCTCCGAGGACGGGGGGCTTTTCTGAGCAGAGCGCTCGTCGCGCTCGGGCTGGGCTCGAACCGGGGGAACTCCCGCGCCGCCCTTCGCGGCGCGGTGAGTGCCCTGGGAACCCTCCTCGGGGAACTTCGCGTATCCTCGCTCTACCGTACCAAGCCGCGGGATTACGAGGATCAGGACGATTTCCTCAATCTCGCGGTTATCG
>QKCE01000080.1 GCA_003245785.1 Spirochaetales bacterium
GGGCGCCGGATTTTTTCTTGAGGCTCGTCTTTTTCGACGCGGCGGAGTTTTTCTGTAAGCCCGCGACCATCGTGAAGGCTTTCTCGGCCTTGGGGTACCATTCGCCCAGGGTCGCTCCCGCGAAGGTCTCGAACACCGAGGAAAGCACCTTCGTCCCTTCCTGCAGGTTCGCCGACTTTATCGAGCCCGCCAAGTTCGCGAGGCGGGCGGAATCGTTCTTGTAGGTGGCTTCCGCTTCCTTTTTAAGGGACGCGACCGTGGCGAGGTCTGTCTTGAGTTCCGAGGCGGTTTTCTTCGCCGCGTCGACCCCGGTCGCGATGATGGCGGAGGATTCCTGCACCTTTTTTATCGCGGCCTGCACGTCCGCCACGGTCTTGAGGGACGAGGGCTTTATCGCCTCGATGGCCTTTCCCGCCTTTACCGTCGCGTCGGTTTTCTCCTTGAGCGCCGCGTTCTCACTCGCCCACTTGTCGCTCAAGGCGGGCACGTCGGAAGAAATTTTCGAGGAGACGCCGGGGAGCGAAAGGTTCGCGATCTCCGCGTCCAGGATTTTCTGCGGGTCCAGCATGTCGGTCACCGCGCCGATTCCGGCGGAAATGTTCACGGGAGAGGCGGCAGCGGCCTTCGCCGAGCTTTCCTTTTTATCCGCCTCTTCGTGGGCCTTGAGCCAGGCCTTGTCCTTCTTCGGCGGCAGGGCGCCGGAGGTTTTCCGTTCCGTGCCCCAGGCGATGTGGGTAATCGAGCCCTGTTCCACCCGGAGCTTTCCCCGGGTCAGCCAGAGGAGGTCCAGGTTCAGTTCCGCCTCGCCTATCTCGAAGAGATTCGTCATGGGCGCGTCGCGGTTCGCCACCGCGAGGCCCGCGAGGGCAAAGCGGGGATGGAAAAGGTCGAAGTCTACCGAATCGAGGTCGCATTTCGCCCCGAAGGCGCTTTCGGCCGCGCCCACGATGGCGACGCGGGCGATCGCGTTCCGGAAAACACCGAAGGCGAGGACGACGGCGACGAAAAAGACCGCCGCCGCGCCGAGGGTGGCGAGGTTGAGCCGCCCCTTCTGCTTCTTTATCTGCTTGGCGAGGCTCTTTACCCGCTTGACGGCTTTTTTGTCGGTTACCTTCGAGCCGTCGAAGGTCCGGAATTTCTTGCCGGACTTGGGGTCCGTCGTCTCCCCGAAGAGGTCTTCCACGAACTGGCGATCCGCCGCGATGTGAAGCTTCTTTCGGATCTTCGAGTCGAACTTTTTCTCGGTGTAGCGTTTCTTGAAGACGCCTGGCGCTTTCATCAGTGCCTCCCCCCGAGGCGGGGCGCCTCGACGATCTGCTTGATAATCGGAAGATTCACGATCGCCTTGTACAGTTTGCCGTTGACGATTTTGGGCTGGAGCTTGGCGCGATACGCCTTGACCAGGGCCAGAAAGAGGAGATAGACCGGCGCGTAGGCGACGATGCCCGCCGCGAAGGCGCCCATCACCACGGTGTTGTTGAACCGGGTAAGCCCCACGAAGGGCGTGTCGATGAGGGCGAGATACGCGGGCTGCGCCGCCTTGATCGTGAGAAGGAAGTAGCCCAACGAATCGTACAGGGCGTCCCCCAGGGGCGTCACGAAGGAAAGGAGGATGAGGGAGAGAAACATTGCCCCCTTGTTCACCCGCATGAAAAGGGTCACGGAAAACAACAGGACCCACAGGAGATTCCCCTTCGGCACCAGCGCCAAAAGGAGACCCAAGGAGACCGCGTGGGCGATATCGCCCGGGTGGGCGTTCGCGTTCAGCGCGGTGAAAAAAGACTTGATGTATTTGAACATCAACGTGCCTCCAGCGCCTTCAAGGCGCTTTCATATACCGATTCGTACGCCTTGGCGGAGACGTTCCAGCCAAAATCGCGGGACATGCCGCGGATGCGCATCTTTTCAATATGTTCCGGTTTGTTGTACCACGCGTAGGCCGCCCAGCCCACGGTATCGTAGATGCTCTGGGGGGTCAGGTGCTCGAGCACGAAGCCCGTGCCCTCCCCGGTTTTCTCGTCGTAGTTCTCCACGGTATCGGCGAGGCCCCCGGTTTTCCGCACGATCGGCAGGGTGCCGTAACGGAGGGAATACATCTGGTTGAGCCCGCAGGGCTCGTACCGCGAGGGCATCAGGAAAAAGTCCGCGCCCGCCTCGATCAGGTGGCTTAAGCTCTCGTCGTAACCGATGAAGGCGCGGAAATTCGGCAGGGACCGGTTCAGGGCCTCGAGCTCGTGCTCGCACCAGAGTTCCCCCGCGCCGAGCACGGCCATCTGAAGCTTTATCTCGTGGCACATGCGCGCCGCCGAGCCGTAGGTGGGGCCGAAAAGTTCCGACACCCCCTTCTGGTCCGCGAGGCGGGTCACGATGCCGACCAAGGGCACCGCGGGGTCGACGGGCAGGCCGAGCCGCTTTTGCAGGGCTTCCTTGTTCGCCGCCTTTTTCGCGAGGGTCTTCGCGTCGTAGTTGTGGGGAATGAGCTTGTCGGTGGCGGGGTTCCAGGCGTCGGTGTCCACCCCGTTCAGGATGCCCGTGAGCTCCTTCGAGCGGTACCGGAGAATGCCGTCCATGCGGAAGCCGAACTCGGGGTGCTGGATTTCCTTCGCGTAGGTGGGCGAGACGGTGGTAAGCCGGTCCGCGGAGATTATGCCGGCCTTCAGGAAGTTCATGCGGTCCCAGTCCTCGAAGCCCGCGGCGTAGAAATGGTCCCAGCTGAGGCCCGTGTAGGGGTAAAGGTGCTTCCCGTACACGCCCTGATAGCCGATGTTATGGATGGTGAAGACGCTCGCGGTTTTCGCGAAGTTGCCGTGCCGCTCGTTGAACTTGAGAAGGATAACCGGAAGCGCCGCAGCCCAGTCGTGGGCGTGGAGAATGTCCGGGTACCATTCGAGTTTCCGACAAAGCTGGAAGGCCGCGTGGCCGAGGAGGGAAAACCGCTGGGGGTTGTCGTTGAAGTCCGTCTCCCCCGGCACGCCGTAAATGCCGTCCCGGCCGAAACTCTGCTCGTGGTCTATGAAGTAGACCGGTACCTTCGTGCCCGGCAGTTTCGCCGTGAAGACCCCGGTCCAGATCTCCTGGTAACCGGGGTGTACCCCCATGGGACCCGGGACCATCTCGAGCTTCGAGCGGTCGATTCGGTAATAGCGCGGCATGACGATCCTCACGTCGTGCCCCTCTTTCGAAAGCGCGGCCGCCAGGGCGGACACCGCGTCGGCGAGGCCGCCGGTTTTCGCGAAAGGAACGGCCTCGCTCGTCACCATCAGTATTTTCATCGCGGGAGCTCCCCCCTTACCACTCAATTCTCGCGTTTTTGAAGGCGTCGCGCGAGCCCGTAATGCTCTTTTCGGACACGCAATAGGCGAGCCGGAACCAGCCGGGCTTGCCGAAGCCCTTCCCGGGCACGCCCAGGATATGGTGGGCCTTCAGCTGGTCGCAAAAGGCCCCGTCGTCGGCGGAATCGCCCGCGGTGGCCCGGCGCTCGGGCACCTTGCAGAAGAGGTAAAAGGCGCCCTCGGGCACCGCGTACTCGATTCCCGCCTCGTCCAGGATTCCCGTGAGGAGGTTGCGCCGCTTGAGGTAGGAAGAATAGTCGACCTTCTCGTCCCAGCATTCCGCGACGATCCGCTGGAAGGTCGCCGGGGCGTTCACGTAGCCGATCACGCGGGTGCAGAAGATTACCGCGTCGGTAAGCTCCTGGGCCCAGGCGCAGCCCGGGTTCACGGCCACGTAGCCGATCCGCTCGCCGGGGAGGCTCAGGTTTTTCGCGAAGGAGGACACCACCACCGAATCCGCCCAGACGGGGAAGATTGGGGCGACCTTCCGGTTGTCGTAGACGATTTCCCGGTAGGGCTCGTCGGCGATGAGGAGTACCGACCGGCCGGTGCGGCTTTTCGCCCGGGCGAGGGCGGCGCCCAGGGCGGCGAGATCCTCGCTCGTATAAATTTTTCCGGTGGGATTGTTCGGGGAATTGATGATGAGGGCGGCGGTTTTGCTCGAGATGGCCGCCTCGATGGAGGCGATATCGAGGGAGAAGTCCTCCCTGGACGGTATGGAGCGGAGGTTCCCCCCGTGGTTACGGGCGTAATGGGCGTATTCGGGAAAGAAGGGAGCGCTCACGAGCACCTCGTCCCCGTGGGAAAGTACGGCCTTGAGCACGGAGTTCATCGCCCCGGCGGCTCCCACGCCCATGACCACCCGGTCGGCGCTTACCTCGACGCCCTGCTCGCCCGAAACCTTTTTCGCCATGGCCGCCCGGGTTTCGGGGTAGCCCGCGTTCGGCATGTAGCCGTGCTGGCCCGGTTTCGGGTTCGTGCCCAATTCGGCGAGCATGCGGGCGACCTTCGCCGGGGGCTCCAAATCCGGGTTGCCGATGCTGAAATCGTAGACGTTGTCGGCGCCGAAGCGGGATTTCATCATCAATCCCTCCTCGAACATGCGGCGGATGAAAGACGACGAGGACATGGCCTCGGAGATGTGGGATGCGACCGGCATTGCAGGCTCCTTATCTTGCTATTATACTGGAATAATACCACATCGGCCCTTATTTGTAACCATTCGGCTTGCCACGCCTTTAGGACTGTGATACTGTGTTCACGATTTGAACAAACGTCCGGAATTCTTCGGTAACCTGTTTCGGCGGTACCGCGAGGGGCCGAACCGTCACCTTCCCCGCCCAATTTTTCCAGAAAAACCATGGAACAAGACTCGGAATTCCTATTACTCTCAAGCATAAAGGACCTCACCGCCCGCCAGCGCGATATCAGCCAGCGGGACCTCGCCCGGGCCATAAATTTGTCCCTCGGCATGACGAACGTCCTTTTAAAGCGGCTCAGCCAGAAAGGGTTCATCCTCATCCAGAAAATCTCGTCCCGGAACGTGACCTACGCCCTTACGCCCGAGGGGATGAACGAAGTCGCGGGCCGTACCTATCGCTATCTCAAGCGGACAATGAAGACCGTGGTGACCTACAAGGAAGCGGTAGTCACGATCGCCCGGGAGGCGAGGAGCCGCGGCTTCGACTCCCTCGCCCTCCTCGGCCGGAGCGACATCGATTTCATTATCGAGTACGCGGCCCAGGCCGCCGGGCTCGAATACCTCCAGCTCGAGAAAGCCGCGGAGATTCCGGGCAATTCCTTCGTGTTTGTCTCCGAAAACCACGAGGGGAAAGCTTCCGTTCCCGAGGCGCGGACGGTCAATATCTACGACCTTCTTTCGGGGGAGGCGTGACGCCCATGTTCACCGACGTATTGATCCTGGCCGGCGGTTCCGGCGAAAGGTTATGGCCGGTCTCGTCAAAAGCGAAGCCGAAACAGTTCATGACCCTGGAAGGCGGCGACAGCTTCCTCCAGTCCGCGATCCGGCGCGCCTGGGGCCTCGGGATCTCCGGTTCGATAATCGTCGCCACGAGGCGCGATTGGACCGGTCTCGTGGTTCGCGACGCCGTAGGTCTCGCGGGGCGTATGGGCGAGCCGGCCCTGCTTTCGAAAATCCTCGTCACGAGCGAGCCCGAGGGCAGGAACACGGCACCCGCCATCGCCTGGGCCTGCCGTTACCTTCTTTCCCTCGATCGGCCCGCAACACCGAACGTGCTCCTCATGGCCAGCGACCACGTCATCAAACCCTTCGATTCCTTCCTTCACGACGCGCGTACCGCCGCCCGGTACGCCTCGGAGGGAAACCTCGTCTCCTTCTCCATAACCCCTACCTTCCCCTCGACGGGGTACGGGTACATTAAAGCCGGGAAATCGGCGGGCGTGCCCCGGGAAGACGAGGGTCCCGCCTTCAGGATCGAGACTTTCAGGGAAAAGCCCGATACGGCGTCCGCCCGGCTCTATCTCGAGGACGGGCATTACTTTTGGAATTCCGGCCTCTACGCCTTCCGCGCGGATTTTTACCTCTCCGAGCTCGAGAAACACGCTCCCGAGGTTTTCGCCGCCTTCGAGGGCACTGGCGGCGACGTGACGATCGAAACGCGCGACGGCGTGAGCATCATGACCGAATACTCCGGGCTTGCCGATGCCTACGCGAAAACCCCTTCCATCTCGATCGACTACGCGGTGAGCGAAAAGTGCGACCGCGCAGTCACGGTAAAGGCTTCCTTTCTCTGGGACGACGTGGGCACCTGGGATTCCCTCGCGAAATACTCCGACGGCCTCCCGGAAAACGCCTTTCCGGTCGACTCGAAAAACTGTTACGTAAACTCCGAGATACCCGTGGCGCTCTGTGGGGTCGACGACGTCATCGTCGTCATCCGCGACGGGAAAGCCCTGGTCGCGCGAAAGGGCGAAACCAATCTCGTAAAAGACGCCCTGGGGGCGATGAAAAGGAAGGGCCTCGAATGACCTATCTCGTGACCGGAACCGCGGGCTTTATCGGCTACCACGTCGCCCGGGAACTGCTTTCTTCCGGCCATACAGTCGTCGGCTTCGATTCGGTTAACGACTATTATCGGGTGGACCTCAAGGAAACGCGCCTCGCCGCCCTGGAATCCCACGCCCGCGAACTGCCCGCCGGGCGCTGGTCATTCTATCGCGGCAGCCTCGAGGATACGGGACTCGTGTCCTCCGTCTTCGCCTCGCGCCGCCCCGACCGGGTTATCCACCTCGCCGCCCAGGCGGGCGTGCGTTACAGCATCACGAACCCCCGGGCCTACGCCGCGAGCAATCTCGATGGATTCCTCAATATCCTCGAGGAATGCCGCAACCACGGAATCGCCCACCTCGCCTTCGCCTCGAGTTCCTCGGTGTACGGTTTGAACCGCAAGGTTCCCTTCGCCGAGACCGACCCGGTGGACCATCCCGTAAGCCTCTATGCCGCCACCAAGCGCGCGAACGAGCTCATGGCCCACACGTACTCGCACTTGTATGGGCTCCCAGTCACGGGCATGCGTTTCTTCACCGTATACGGTCCCTTGGGCCGACCCGACATGGCCTACTTCAAGTTCGCCGACGCGATAACCGCTGGCCGGGAGATCGAGATTTTCAACAATGGCGACCTCCTTCGCGATTTTACTTACGTCGACGACGTGGTAAAGGCGGTTATCCTTATCGCCGACCGCCCCGCCCTTCCCGCCCTTTGCTCGGGCGCGAGCCTTGAGACCGACCTTCTCCCCGACCGCTCCACCGCCCCTTACCGGATTTACAATATCGGTAACTCGAACCCGGTGAAGCTCGAGGATTTCATCTCGATCATCGAGCGTGAGCTCGGGATTACCGCGAAACGAAAATACCTACCGATGCAGGACGGCGACGTGTACATGACCGCCGCCGACACCTCGGCCCTGGACCGGGATTTCGGGTGGAAACCCTCCACCCCGATCTCCGAAGGGCTCCATAACTTCATAACCTGGTATAAGGAGCAACACTGATGGCAACGATCGCAGTAGCCGGTACCGGCTACGTCGGCCTCGTCTCCGGGGCCTGTCTCGCCGATTTCGGCAACACCGTGGTGTGCGTCGACAACAACGCCGCGAAAATAGAAACCCTGAAAAAGGGCGGTATCCCGATCTACGAGCCCGGGCTCGACGACGTGGTTATCCGCAACGTGGCCTCGGCCCGGCTTTCCTTTACCACCGACATGGCCAAAGCCGTGCGCGAGTCCGACGTCGTTTTCATAGCCGTGGGCACCCCGCCCGCCGACGACGGGAGCGCCGACCTCAAGTACGTGGAAGCGGTGGCCCGCGAGGTCGCCCGGGCCATGAACGGCTACAAGGTCGTCGTCGACAAGAGCACGGTGCCCGTGGGTACCGGCCGGAAGGTCAAGGGCTGGATTGCCGACGAGCTCGCCAAGCGCGGCGGAGAAGCCGCCGGTTACGAATACGACGTGGTGTCGAACCCCGAATTCCTCCGCGAAGGGTCGGCGGTCCAGGACTTCACCCATCCCGACCGCGTGGTAATCGGCGCGGAGAGCGAGCGGGCGAAGCACCTTATGAAAGACGTGTATCGCTCGCTTTTCCTGGGCGAGACCCCTTATATCGAGACCAATATCGAAACCGCCGAGATGATAAAGTACGCGTCCAACGCCTTTCTCGCGGTCAAGATAACCTTCATCAACGAGGTCGCGAACCTCTGCGAGAAGGTCGGCGCCAACGTGCAGGACGTCGCCAAAGCCATGGGCCGCGACGGGCGTATCGGTTCCAAATTCCTCCACCCGGGACCGGGCTACGGCGGGAGCTGTTTCCCCAAGGACACCCAGGCAATGGCCCGGATCGGCCGCGACGCCGGCTCCCCCATGGCGATCGTCGAGACCACTATCGACGTGAACGAGCGCCAGAAGACGAGAATGGTCGACAAGATCGAGGCCGGCATGGGCGGCGCGGGAAGCCTCAAGGGCAAGACCTTCGCGGTGCTCGGCCTCGCCTTCAAGCCCAATACCGACGACATGCGCGAGGCCCCGGCCATCACGATAATCGAAGGGCTGGCCTCGCGCGGCGCGAAGGTCCGCGCCTGCGACCCCGCCGCCGTCAAGGAAGCCACCTGGCGCCTCGAGTCGGTGAAGGACAAGGTTACCTTCTGCGAAGACGAGTGGGACGCCATGACAGGGTCCGACGCGGTGGTGCTCATGACCGAGTGGAACCAGTACCGCAACCTCGACCTCGCCAGGGTCAAGAAGACGATTTCCAAGCCCGTGTTTTTCGACCTCCGCAACGTGTACCGCCGCGCGGACGTGGAAGCCGCCGGTTTCCTTTACTTCGCGGTGGGACAGTAAACCATGGCGAGGCGCGGGAAGGGTTTCAGGAAAGCGGCGATACGGCTCGGTATCGTCGTCGTCTCGGCTACCCTTCTCGTGACTTTTTCCTGGCTATCTTTTTCCCGCGCCGAGCGGATGCGGGAAGAAAAGCGGCGTTCGGAAGCCTTCGATAACCTGACCGCGAACGTGATCGAGCGTATCGCCGAGCTTTCGGTTCTCGAGTACCGGTATACCGACGTAATGGAACTTAATAGGGGCTTTTTCATCGGCGGCGCGAGTTCGTCCCTGGTGCGTTTTTCGGGAAGCGTGAAGGCGGGTATCGCGGACGTGTCCGCGGTGAAGGCCTCTTACGATCCCGCAACCGGTACCGTGTCGGTGAGCGTCCCGCCCTGCGAGATTCTTTCAAATGAAGTGGATATCGGTTCCGTGCGGATATGGGACTTGAAGAGGAACCTCTTCGTGCCAATCTCGACGGAGTTTAAAATTCAGGAAGTTTCGGCTTTCAGGGACAAGGTCGCCTCGGAACTCGAGGCGACGGGGTTTCTCGCCGACGCGAACGCGAGGGCGGAAGAGATCGTTGGATCGCTTTTCGGGGGATTCGGAAATTCGGTTAAGCTGACAAGGGTGAGCGAGTAAGTCGACTGCTCCTGGAGGCATCGAATACTAATGCCATACCGACCGTATCGAAGTCGGAAACGACGACCATCAAGTTTCGCTTCGCATCGTCATATAAAGGGCGGTTCAACGATATCCGGTTACGCCATTTACCCGTAAAGGGAATAGAGATCAAAAAGGATGACGCTGACCGATATCGACTAGTGGCCCGCAGCAGCGTAGTACTAGCACCGCAAACGATAAATTTTCGATTCAAGAGGATTTCAATGCATTCATTTTCACACCTTTTCAAGGTGATCGGGCTTTTCACCCCCGGCGAAAGAAGAAGACTTCTGCTCGTAATTTTTTTCGCTATATTCATGGCCCTGATCGAGATAATCGGCGTAGGCTCGATCATGCCCTTCATGGCAGTGGCGACGAAACCGACGCTTATCCATACGAATCATATCCTGAGAGCGGCGTACGAGTTGCTCGGGTTCCATAGCGATATGCATTTCATAATATTTCTCGGCGTCATGGTCCTGCTCTTCCTGATTTTCACGAACGTCACCCAAGCCTTCATGGCATATATAAAGACCAAATTCACGAGCATGCGAAGGCATACCCTTTCGCAGAAAATGATCGCGGGCTATCTTGCCCAGGACTACGATTTCTTCCTGAACAGAAACAGTCACGAATTCGTCAAGAACATAAACGCGGAGATAAATCAGCTTATCACCGGTACGCTCATGCAGTTCGTCGATTTGCTTTCGAAAATAATACAGATCGTGTTGCTCACCGCATTCCTTTTCGTCGTTAACCCGGTCAGTACGCTCGGCATTACCGTGGCGGTCGTGGTTATTTACGGAACGGTTTTCTTCTTCCTCAGGAGATATTTGACGTACCTTGGCAAGCGCAGGTTCACTTTGAATTCCGAAAGGGCAAAGATCGTAAGCGAAGCGTTCTGGGGAATCAAAGAAGTCAAAATTACCGGTAGCGAGAACGTATTCAAGGAGAGTTACGCGGTCGTATCCAAAGAGATCGCCTTGAACGCGACGAGAAGCGAAATTGTCGGCGACGTTCCCAAGTTCGCGCTGGAAACCGTCGCGTTTTCAAGTATCATGTTTTTCGTACTCGTTACGATGCTCAAATCCGGGAACTTCGCGGACGTTGCCGGCACCGTCACCGTGTACGCGTACGGTGGGTACAGGATGATCCCCGCGATACAGGGTATTTTCAAGGCGCTTACGAAAATACGTTACGGGGCCCCGACGGCGGAAAAAATGCTGAAGGAATTTGAGCTGTTCGACAAAAATCAAATTCGCAGGATAAAAAAAGTACCGAAGCTACCGTTCATTCGTGAGATTACGTTTTCCGACCTCGTATTTTCATACCCAAGAACCGAGAATCCCGTAATAAAGGGAATCTCTTTCTCGATAAAAGCGAATGAACTGATCGGGTTTGCGGGTACGACGGGTTCGGGCAAGACAACCACCGTCGATATAATACTGGGGCTGCTCTTTCAGGAATCGGGAACCTTCTCCGTGGACGGAACGGAGATTACGCAGGATAACGTTCGGGGTTGGCAACAGAATCTCGGATACGTACCGCAAAACATATTCCTGTCAAATGACTCGATAAACGCGAATATTGCCTTCGGCGTTCCCGAGGCGGAAATTGACAAAGAACTGGTGGTTCGCGCCGCCAAGATGGCGCAAATTCACGAATTCATCGAAAACGAATTGCCCCAAAAATATGAAACCGCCATCGGCGAGCGCGGCGTCAGGCTTTCCGGCGGGCAGAGGCAACGCATCGGCATCGCGAGGGCCCTGTACCGGGACCCATCCGTCTTGATCATGGACGAGGCTACCAGCGCGCTGGACAACCATACCGAACAAGCCGTTATGGAAGCGATCGATTCTCTCATGGGTACGCGAACGATAATACTCATCGCGCATCGTCTTACGACGCTAAAGAAGTGCAATAGGATATATATCATGGAAAAGGGCGAAATTAAAGAACAAGGCACGTATGAAGAATTGAAGGAACATTCGGCTTATTTCAAGTTGAACAATCATTGATTGATTAATTGCCGTTCCACGAAATACCCCTGTCACAACAAGAGGTCGTCAATAATGAATATTT
>QKCE01000175.1 GCA_003245785.1 Spirochaetales bacterium
GGGTTCGGGTCGACGAAGGTCTCCCCGTACTGGCGGATACGTACCGGCATCGAGCAGGGCGACACCGCCACGACCGTCGAAATGAATCTTGCCCTGTCTCTTCGGACCGTTAAAGGGGTAAAGGACGTCGACTTCGAAACGGTGTGGGCGCAAGGCCACGCGATGGCGGAACGCACCGGTTCCGGGACCGACAATTTCATCGCATGGGTGGTCGACTGCGTCCGTTAAGGCGCGGGGTCCATCATCGGCTCCCGTTCGGGTTCGTCCCGGACGGGTTTTTTTAGGGCGTGTCCCCGGGAAACCGCCCCAGCGGTTCCCCGGGGCCGGGCTTTCCGCTTGTAGTCCCTATCGTGATCCTGCGGCTCCCGATCGGGAGCTACCGCTTCAATCCCTCACGCGGGGTGTCCGCCGGTTGCGCGGTTACGGTCCGTTAGCCCTTGATCTGGCGGTTCAGCGAGACCCCGTCTCCCGCCTCGCGTCCCCGGCGGTATGAATCTCCGTGCACCCGGCGGCCGATCCGCTTGGTCCCCGTCTTTCCGTATTTATCCTCTATGAAGGCCGCGTTTTCCCGGTCGGCCGTCGCCGCCATCCGCACGGCGAGCTGCCGGTCCGAGGCGACGGCTCCGGCGCCTTCCGTCCCCTCCGCTTCGGGGTCGGCGCGGGTATTTTTCCCGTTCTCCCGCCCGGCTTCCCCGACCCAGGGTCCGCCGGCCTTCGCGGTTTCCTCCCCCAGGCCGTCGAGCCGCTCACCGATCCGGGTCACGACTCCGACCCGAAAGCTGTCGAGGTGCTCGACCTTCTTTCCGTGGGCCCGGGCCAGGATAAGGATAGCCCGGTGGAGATACTCGAAAAGCTCGGAGGCCGCCCGGGTATTTACCTCGCGGCCTATGATCAGGATTTGACGCGTTTCACCCCGCTGGACGATGAGGGCGCGGGTAAAGGTGCAGCGGGCGACCGCCTGGATAAGGTATTGCTCCCAGGTCCTGAGGCGCTTTTTTTCGAGCAGTACCCCCTCGACGATTTCCGGCCGGTGGGCTTCCACGTCCGCGAGGGAAAGCCCGTATTTCGCGAGGAGGGTTCGCGCCTTTTCCAGGGCCGAGGCGGCTTCCGCCTCGCTCGGGGAGGTTCCCAGGGCCATGAGCTTCTTTACTTTCGCGAGGATATCGTCGGTCGCGCGTTCGGAGGGGGAGTCCATGACGGCGATTCTAGCCCGATCGCGGGGAGGTTGTACAGCGCGGGGAGAGCGGGCGAAGTATCGGCGGCAGGGCGGTCAGGCGATCGTGAACCGGCTTACGGTATCCCGGAAGCCCCGCACGTATTCGCTTGATTTCCGACATCAGGATCGAGTATATTATGTTAGACAAGTGCAACATATTGCGGAAGTCGATCGGGAGGATCGCGTTTTAACATGAAATTACGGGGAAAGATAATGAGCGCCCTGGTGGCCATGGCCGCGTCGGGGGCGATTATAGGACTCATCGGGTACGGCGGCATAAGGATTATCTCGGCCGCCAGCGACCGGATGTACCAGAAAATGCTGATTCCGATTACGCAACTAATCGACCTGACCGAGACGTATCAGCGCATCAGGATTAATCTCCGGGATTTCATGGAGGCCGAAACCGCGGCGGACCGCGAGACATTCGCCGGGACCATTTCGGAATTGGAGGAAGAGCACGAGGCGGCGGCGGCGAAGATTAAGGAAACCCTCCTGACCGAGGAAGGCCGTAACCTTTTCGCTGCCTATTCGGCAGCTTACTCGAGCTATTCGACGGACATCGAGAAAATGAAACGCCTCGCCCTCGGCGGCGACGTGGAGGCGGCCCGGGCCCAGATGCTCGGGCCCTCCAAGGGGACGGCGAGAAACCTCCAGGCGGCCATCGACGGGATCGTGCAAAGCAAGCTTCGCCTGGCGCAAGCCGTCGAGGAGGGCAACCGGAAGCAGTCCTTGGGCCTGAGCCTCGCCATCCTGGCCGTAATCAGCCTGAGCCTCGCCGCCAGCCTATTCGTCGGGAGGGGCATTACGCGCTCGATCGTGATACCCTTGCAGGAAAGCGTGGCGGAACTTGACCGCGTGGCCGCCGGGGACCTTTCGGTGAAGGTAAACGGGCGGAGCGCGAAACGGAAGGACGAGATAGGGACCCTCGTGAGGGCGGTGGAAAAGCTCGCCTCGGACCTCCGGACCAACATTACGGCCATCGGCTCGGCGGCCAGGGAGCTGAACGAGTCCGGCAAGACCATGGACCTCCGCATGGAGCGAACCGACCGGGACGTCTCGGTTATCGCCGAGGGCGTCAAGGCCGTGAACGACCGGGTAATCGACCAGAGCGCGAGCGTGACGGAAACCTCCGCGACCACGGTTCAGATCCTCAAGAACCTGAACGATCTGGATGAACTGATCGAGTCCCAGGCGGCCAACGTGACCCAGACTTCCGCCTCCATCGAGGAGATGATCTCGAACATCGGCTCGGTGAAGAACAACGTGGAACACATGGGCGCCGCCTTCGACCGGCTGCAGGCTTCCTCCGGGGACGGCCGGGACAAGATCCGGAACGTGGTGGAGAATATCGGACAGGTCTCGACCCTGGCGGCCAAGCTCCAGGAGGCGAACGCCGCGATAGACACCGTGGCGGCCCAGACCAACCTGCTCGCCATGAACGCCGCCATAGAGGCGGCCCACGCGGGGGACGCAGGACGGGGCTTCGCCGTCGTCGCCGACGAGATCCGGAAGCTCGCGGAGCTTTCCACCGCCCAGTCGAAGGAAATTTCCGCCAACATCCGCACCATCGGCGGCTTCATAGACAGCAGTACGGCCGCCTCGGGGGAAGCCGAGCGGTCCTTCGGGGTTATCCTCGGGCAGATCGACGTCTTGAGCCAGGTGGGCGCCCAGATCAAGAATTCCATGGAGGAACAGTCGGTCGGCTCGTCCCAGGTCCTGGAAGCGACCATGGAGATTACCCGGATTTCGGCGCGGGTACGGAACGAATCCGGGGAAATGCTGGCCGGAAGCCGCACGATCAGGGAGGAAATGGAAAAGCTC
>QKCE01000182.1 GCA_003245785.1 Spirochaetales bacterium
CCTCGCGAGAATGAACATAAAGGCCGTCGAGCCCGCGCGCTCCCGGGAACGGGCGGTTTGCTGCGGGGACAGCCTCTGGGGCAAGGCCCCGGTCGCGGACGTTAAGGCGGCCATGGCCCGCCGGGCCGGCGAGATGCCGAGGGAAGACGTGGCGGTGTATTGCGTGTCCTGCGTGAAGTCCATGCATATCGGCGGGAAAAGGCCCCGCTACGTGGTGGACCTCCTTTTCGGCGAGCCCACCGATATCGGCACCTTCGAGCCCGAGGCCTGGCACGGCGAACTGGACCGGTTCATCGATACCCACTGAAAAACAAAAAGGCCCGGGCCTCTTTCGTCCCGGGCCTTTCGAGCCGATGAGGCTCATTCGCGCGACGCGCGTTTCCGGCATGTCGCCGCGTCGATCCGCGCACCGCGCCGGGAACCCCCGCCGCGACGGCACGTTTTTTTTCCTTACCTGTTCGCCATCATGTCGTGGAGCCCGCCGCCGTTCGTCACGTCGGTGAAGCCCATCTGGGAGAGCACCCGGGCCGCGTAGGCCGAGCGCGCGCCGGAGGCGCAGTACACGATGACTTCCCGGTCCTTCGCGCCGATCACCGCGTCCGCGTTGGAGGGCAGGTCGTCGAGGGGCAGGTTGATCGCGCCGGGCACCGCGCCCATGCTGAACTCCCCGGGGGTGCGCACGTCCAGGATCAGGACGTCGCCATCAGACCCTTCGCCGTCGGAGTCGTCCTCCTCGGCCATGGACATCATGTCGTGGAGGCCGCCGCCGTTGGTCACGTTGGTAAAGCCCGCCTGGGCGAGCTGCCGGGCCGCGTAGGACGAGCGGGCGCCGGAAGCGCAGTACACTATTATCTCGCGGTCCTTGGCGCCGAACTCGGCGAGCCTGGACCCGAGGCTGTCGAGGGGAATGTTCACCGCGTGGGGGTAGGCGCCCATGGCGTACTCGCCCTCGGTGCGCACGTCCACGATGAGCCGCCCGGAACCCTTGGCCCCGTTCTTGGCGCCGCCGTCGGCCTTTTCGGCCTTCGTTCCATGGGAACCCGCCTCCAGGTCCGCGACGTTTTTCTTCTCCACCGGGAAGAGGCCGACCTGGATCTGCTCGAAGGGATAGGCCCGGGCCTGGCGCTCGAGGGAGTAATACCCGCCCGAGAGGTTGTACACCTGGTCGAAACCGGCGGCCTTGAGCATCCGGAGGGACACGTGGCCCTTCTGCCCGTCGTCGCTGATGAGCAGGATGGGGTTGTCCTTCGGCAGCTGGTCGAGGTTTTCCCGGAGCATGTTCTGGCTCACGTTGCTCGAGCCCGCGAGGTTCGCCTTGCGGAAGCTGATGGGGTCGCGGAGGTCCAGCGCGATGGGCTGCCTCTCCAGGGCGAAGGCTTCCACGTCCTTGGCGAGCACCGAGGGGCTGAAGCCCGAGCGGTGGTTGTTCGCGGTGAAGGCCGCCATGTTCACGGGGCCGTTGGGGCTGTTGAAGGGCGGGGCGTAGGCGAGGTCGAGTTCCTCGAGGTCGTCCAGGGTGAGCCCGCCGGCGATGGCGGTGGCGATCACGTCGATTCTCTTGTCGACCCCCACGCGCCCGGCTACCTGGGCGCCGAGCACCTTCCCGGAGGACTTCTCGAAGACGAGCATCAGGCTCACCTTCTCGGCGCCGGGATAATAGGCGGTGTGGCTCAGCTTGTGGACCACCACGGCGTCGGCGTCGAAGCCGGCGTCGGCGGCCTGCTTGAGATTGAGACCGGTGGAACCCGCCACGGCGCCGAAGAGCTTCACCACGGAGGTGCCGCTCGCGCCCTTGTAGGCCTTGTCCCCGCCGAGGGCGTTCTCCGCCACTATGCGACCCTGCCGGTTCGCCGGGCCCGCGAGGGGCACGCGGACCTTTCGCCCGTTGACCCGGTTCTCTATCTCGTTCATGTCGCCGGCGGCGAAAATGTCGGGATCGCTGGTCCGGAGCCGGTCGTTCACCAAAAGCCCGCCGGCCTTGCCGATCTCGAGGCCCGCGTCCTGGGCGAGCTTCAGGGTGGGGCGTACGCCCACGGAAAGGAGCACGAGGTCCGCGGGAAGGCTCGACCCGTCGTTGACCTTCACGGTATTGCCCACGATGCCGGCAAGGGCCTTGCCGAGGTTAAGCTTTACGCCGTAATCGAGGAGTTCCTTCGTGAGGAAGCCCGCCATCTCGCCCTCGAGGAGGGGCATGATCTGGGGGGCAAGCTCGAGGAGGTTCACGGAAATGCCGCGCTTCACCAGGGCCTCGACCATTTCGAGGCCGATGAAGCCCCCGCCCACCACGACGGCGGTCTTCGGTTTCTCTTTTTCGATGAAACTCTCGATCGCGTCCATGTCGTCGAGGGTCCACAGCTGGAACACGTTGTCCCCTTCCACGCCGGGCAGGGGAGGCACGATGGGCTTGCCGCCCTGGGCCAGGATGAGCTTGTCGTATTCGAAGGTAACCTTCTTGCCGGACTTTTTGTCCGTCGCCTCGACCTTCTTCTTTTTCCGGTCGATGGCGGTCGCCTCGGTTGCGGTGTGCACGGTAACCCGGTACTGATCGCGGAAAGTTTCCTGGCTCGCCTGGTTATTGTCTGTGCGGTTCTTCACGTCGCCCCCGAGGAAGTAGGGGAGGCCGCAGTTGGCGAACGAAACGTCGTCCCCCGCCTCGAGCAGGGTAATTTCCGCATCGCCGTCCAGGCGGCGGGCACGGGCGGCCGCGGTGGCTCCGGCGGCGACTCCTCCGATGATCAGTATCTTCTTCATGGGTTACGCTCCTTACGATATTCCAGGTTTGCAGTGTAGGCGAACCGGGGGCTTCGCGGGTCATGTCCCGCGGCGAGTCCTCCCGCTTCGTATATCCCAATGATACGGAAACCGCCGGCGCGATGCAGTGACAAAGTCACCCGAACGGCGCGTTTTGGGCTTCAACGGCCCGAATCCGCCCCGGAACCCCTTTTCGGGGCGAAATCGCGAAGGTCTCGTGCCGTTTCCCCGCGGCGAGACTTCGCGCCGTCAGCCCGGCCCTTCCCGCCGGATC
>QKCE01000350.1 GCA_003245785.1 Spirochaetales bacterium
TCCCTTCCCTTTGTTTTCAAAGACCATCGTGAACTTCAGGCTTTCGCCTTTCGCTCATGCGCCGTTCGCTCAAGGCGGCAAGCGCAGATATTAAGACCGGCAAGTGCCGGAGCTTGATTCGAGATATTGTATTCTTTGGGTTACCGAGGAACAACTAGCCGGAAGGTTTGTCATTCATTATCAAGCAGCTTCAAAGAACCGCACCGTTTTCATCGTCTTTGCAACGTTCAGTGGCGCGACGTCGATATGTATATCACCAATCACTTTATTTGGTCAAGATATTAAAACCTTTTTTTGACATTTTCCTCACAATTTTTCGGAAACGCTCACCGTCGCCTTTCGGATGGCGATTTCCTCCTTGAGCTTCCCGATTTTATCCATGAGTTCCATCATCTCACCGGTTGGACGCAATTCTTCGGCACCACTGATGGCAACGGAGCTTTCGGAGGATTCGGCTGCGGCTTCCCGGAGTCGTACGAACAAAAGCCGGCCCAATTCGGTATAGCACGCGCTGACGTCCTGTTCCAGGCGCCAGGTTTCGAATTTATCGAGAGCCTTTCCGCCCGCCTTCCGGATCGTGGATCCTGCCTCGCTGGCGAGACGCGATATATCGTCCATCAGTCCCTTGTTCTCGTCCATGGTATTCCCCCTTGCCTTTCGCGCCGATTACTTCTTCTTGACGCCGAGAATCGTGAGATCGTCGTACTGGGCGTCTTCCTTCACGTTCGTATAATACAGATATTCCGCGTGTTCGGCATGATCCTTCCGGTTCGCGCAGAACAACCCGTATTGCTTGAAATACTTGTTGAGGAAAAGGTCGACCTTCCGGTCCACCTGAACCCGGTCGAACTCCGTCGCTTTTGCGTCCCGGTACATGCGGAACACCTTTTCGACGGACACGAGGGCGAGTATGGATTCCTCGATGGTGCCCTCGCATTTCGAGAAATCGAATTCGTATTCCGCATCGGGTTCGCTGTCATGCCACTTGTCGAGCTTGTACGGCGTCCGGGACAATACGGCTTCGATAATTTCATTGACGCGTTCCGGCCCCAGTTCCTCGTTGTCCTGGCCGACCTGGTGCGAACCGTGGGGCGCCTCGGCGGGTAGCCCCGGTTCCGCGCACACGTGAACCTTGAGATCCGCCGTCCGGAAGATGCGCTTCGCTTCCTCGATGCCGTCAGTGTACATGAAGAGCACGTCGCCCGGGTCGAAATGGATCTTCACCACCTGGAACCCGCCTTTCATGTCCACCATGAAGGTCGGGAACACGCCCGCGGCGGAACTTTCGGGTAAGTGAACGATCTTCATGCGCCGTTCAGATTGATCGTAAATATGCACGATATTGTCGCCCGCGTTGCAGAAGTACGCGTCGCCGGAAACCGCGTCCATTATGCACATCGTGAAGGCGGCAAACCTGCCCTTGAAGCCCCGGGACTCGATGAGGTCGTTTATGCGCGAGACGATATAATCGAGCTTGTACCCGTTCTTGCCGAATTTCCAGTCCTTGAAATAATCGAGGAAGAGCGTGGCGACCTCGACCATGATGAGCGCCGCGGGGACTCCCTTGCCGGCCACGTCGCATTTGATGAGGGCGTAATGGCGCTCGTCGAGCTTGATGTAGTCGAAATAGTCCCCCGAAACGCCCTTTGCGCCCTCGTAATACCCGAAGAATTCCACGTGGTCGTCCCCACTGCTTCCGCAGGTGAGCTTCCTACCGTGGGCGTCCGTCTCGAGGGGAATGAACATCTTCTGTACTTCCTTACCGACGGTGAGGTCCTTCGACGCCGCTGCGGCCTTCACAAGCCCGTGAGTCATTTCGTTGATGGTGTCCCCGAGCAGGCCGAGCTCGTCCCGGGACGGCAACTTGAGGTCCTTTCCCTCGAGGGATTCCTTGTCCTCCGTATCCCGGATCATGGCGACGTGGGCCGCGAGGCGCCGGATCGGGGAGATGATAATCGACGACAGGAGGAGCGCGCCGAGCACGCCCATCGCGACCGCGAAGAGCGCTATGTACGATGTGGTCGTCACGAGGGCGGTCCGTTCCTTGTTTACCGCGGCGAGCAGCGATTCCGTCGAGATGGTAACCCGTACCGTGCCGTGAACGTATTTGGGATCGTTGCCCTTGCGATAAAGCACGGGCTTGTAAAACACGTAACTGGTCACGTCGCGGGCAAGGGCTTGGGGATCGTATTCGGGCCACGAGCCGGTGCCTTCCTTTGAAAGCCTCGTGAGCTCCCCGTTCAGTTTCTCCTGGAGCTGCCTGGTGATGGTCTGGATTTCGTCGCGGCGCTGGATAGACGCGGCATCGGTGCTCAACGCGAGCTTGATACCTTCCTGCGTCAGGGCCGCGATACCCTGGGAGAGCTCGCTTACGGCGCTCGCGGCTTCGGTTTCCAGGGCCGAGACCCTGGCGACGATTTCCCCGTTTTCCGGCCCCTGCAGCTGGGATTTTCCGTTCTCCAGGGTCGAGGTACTGATTTTCCCGCCGATGTCCGGGTCATTCGTGGCCCACACGAAATCGAAGCCCGAAGCGGATCCCTCGGCCCCGTCGCCGGTTATCGTCGCGCTCGTCGCCTCGGCGAGGGCGGACATCTGGTCGGGGAGGAACCCGAGTTCCAGCACGTTTTGGCTCGGCAGGTACGCCCTGGCGCTCGTCGAGAGGCTGTCGAGGAGCACGTTCACGCGGTCCCGAAGGCCCACGGCGAGGGTTCGCTCCTGATTGGTGGAAAACCTGATGCCCAGGGGGATCGACACGAGAAGGATGACGGATATGACAAGCGCGGTCGTAAAGAACGCGAGCTTGAACCGGAGGCTTATCCCCCTGCTTCGCAGGGCGACGGAGCGCTTTCTTTTTTCGGACGGCATAACGTCTCCTGTCAGCAGGGCGGATACTTCCTGCCGGATGCGGACGGTGTCCGCGGCGGTATTGGCGATCCCGAAGGCCGAGAAGGCCAGGCCGAGCAAGGCGAAAAGCATGAGGGCATATAGGGCGAGGCGTCCCGGGCCGAAGGCC
>QKCE01000289.1 GCA_003245785.1 Spirochaetales bacterium
GGAGTATTTCCTCGACGAACTCGACGGGACGGAGTTCCTTGTTGAGGATGCGGTAGAGGCCGTTGCAGATCGGGAGCTTTATGCCGTGCTTCTGGCTGATCTCGTGGACGTACTTGCAGGCCATGGCGCCCTCGGGAAGGTAGCCTACCTCGGAGATGCGGGTGATGAGGTCGTCAATGCCCTCGAACTTGGCGAGAATGTCGTTGTCGATTATGTCGTGGCCGAAGCGCTGGTTCCGGCCGAACTTGCTGCGGCAGGTCACGTCCAGGTCGCCGACCCCCGAGAGGGAGGTGAAGGTTTCCGGGTGGGTGGCCCCCATGGCGCGGCCGATGGTCTGGATCTCGTTCAGGCCCGCGGCGAAAAGGAGGCTCTCGGTGTTGTCCCCGAAGACCTCGCTCTTCTTGGCGATGGCGTCGAGGCAGCCGAAACCTATGGCTATGACGTTTTTCGCCGCCGCGGCGATCTGCACGCCGATCACGTCGAGGCTCGAGAACACGAGGAGGCCCTTGGATTTCAGCACCTCGCGGAAGCGGATCGAGTTCATGGGGTTTTCGCTCGCGGCGATGAGGCCGGTAACCTTGCCCATGGCGACTTCCTCGGCGTGGCTCGGCCCCGCGATGTAAACGAGGCTTTTCTTATAGGCCTCGGGCAGGACTTCCTCGAGGGTCTCGAGGATGAGCCGGGGACCCTTCGGGGACGGGATGAAGCCCTTGGTGAGTACGCCGATGACGGTGGAGCCGTCCTTTATGTTCGGGACGTCCAGGAGGCCCTGCATGGTTCGGGCGAGGTAGAGCGAGGGGCTCGCGAGGATGAGGAAGCTCTTCCCCGTGGCCACGGCCTTGATGTCCGTGGAAGCCGTCAGGCCCTCGGGGATCCTGAATTCCGGCAGGAAGCGCTTGTTCTCGCGGTCGACGTTGATCCCGTCCACCACGTCCTTCTCCATGGCCCACAGTTCCACCTTGTGGCCCCCCTTCGCGAGGGAAATCGCCATGGCGGTTCCCCAGGCACCGGCCCCTATTACTCCAATGGTCTGACCCATACGGTTCCTCCTTGTTGTTTCGCCGAAAGAATAGCTTTCGCGCCGGTTTCTCAGAACCAGGCGCCGTTACCGTCTTCCCAGGACACCAGTTCCTTGGGCCGGAAGAAAAGCTTGAGTTCGCGTTCCGCGCTCTCGGGCGAATCCGAGGCGTGGATGATATTGTGGTTCGTATGCAGGCAATAGTCCCCGCGGATGGTTCCGGGCAGGGACTCGCTCACCGCGGTCGGGCCGCAAAGCTTCCGTATCAGCTGGATCGCCTCGTCGCCCTCGATGCACATGGCCACGACGGGCCCGGTGATAATGTAGGAGATCAGGTTGTCGTAAAACGACTTGCCCCGGTGCTCCGCGTAGTGGGTCGCCGCGAGAAGCGGCGGAATAGTCATGACCTTGAGGCCTATGATGTTGAGTCCCTTGCGCTCGATGCGGGAGATCACGTCGCCCACGATCCTGCGCTGAAGCACTCCCGGCTTCAGCATCGCGAAGGTTCTTTGGATAGCCATTCATTCCTCCGAAAAATTTCTACCATGATAGCGCATTTTGCGCAGTTTGAGAACCGTGCGCGCGGTCACCGTGGCGAGGATGATAACGCCCCCGGCGATCGCCGTCCCGGCGGGAACCTCTCCCACCAGGAGGAACACCCATACGGGGTTCATGACCGGCTCGATCATGGTGATGAGGGCGGCGCTTATGGCCGTCACGCCGCGGATGCCTACGGAATAGAGAATCGAGGGAAGGCCGATCTGGAAGATGCCGAGAAGGGCGATGCCGCCGAGGGAAACCGGGCCCGGAAGCCCCGCGCGGATCGCGAAGGGTATCGAAACCGCGAAGGTCAGTAAGTGGGCAAGCAGGAAGGAATCCGCGGGGCGGCCGTCCTTCTGGCGGCGCATGAATATCGCGAAGAGCGCGAAGGTGAGCCCCGAGGCAAGGGCGAGGACGTTCCCCACGTTGGCGCTCAAGTCGAGGTCGCCCACGAAAAAGAGGGTCATGCCACCGAGCACCCCGAGGACCGCGAGCCAGTCCACCCAGTCGGTGGACTCCTCGCGCAGGAGGACCGGCGCCAAAAGCACGATGTATATCGGCTCGGTATATTGGAGAAGGATCGCGTTCGCCGCGGTAGTCATCTTGTTCGCGAGGACGAAAAGGATCATCGTCAGGGAATAGAAAACCGCCGCGAGGACCTGGTTCGCCGAAAAATCGAACCGGGGCTTCCGCACGAAGGCGAGCATGAGGAAGAACGCGATAAGGCTGCGGGCGCCGGCGATCGCGAAGGCGTCCCATTCCACCAGTTTTATCAGGAATCCGGCGGAGCTCCAAAGGAGCGCGCACAGCGCGAGGGCGAGAGTCGCCGTCAATCGGTTGTCGCGAAGCATGGTCAGGAGAGGCGCGCCCCCGGCTCGCGTTTTGCCCGGACGGCGTCGACCGCGTATTCCATCGCCTCTTCAAGCATGGATTCCGGCGGTTCCGGGATAAGCCCTTTCTCCATCAGGAGCCCGGTCGCCCGGCGCGCCTGGTCTATGTCGGCGGCGGCGATATCGTGCACGGTGGCCCAATCCAGTTCGATCCGGGCCACGCCCTCGGCGATCGCCTTCATGGCCACGTCGGCGGCCTCGACGGCGAACACCTCCGAATCCTGCATGTTCGCCACGATATGGTCGGGGTCGATCCCCTTCTTTTCCGAATAGTCCGCGATGGAATGGGCGCAGGCGATGGCCATGCCGTCGGTGATCTTCCGGGAGCGCACCAAAAGGGCCCCTTTCAGGATTCCCGGGAAGCATACGGAATTGTTCACCTGGTTGGGGAAATCGCCCCGGCCGGTGCCGACTATGAAGGCGCCGGCGGCCTTCGCCTCGTGGGGCCAAATTTCGGGCACGGGGTTCGCGCAGGCGAAGACGATCGCCTTTTCGGCCATGGAAGCGACCCATTCCTTCTTCACGGTCCCCGGTCCCGGGGCCGAGAGGGCGATCAGG
>QKCE01000112.1 GCA_003245785.1 Spirochaetales bacterium
GTAAAGCCGTCGATCAGGCCGAAGAACGGGGCGGAAGAAATCCTGAAGCCGGAAATTCCCCAGGACGCGGAGAAGGAGGTGGAAAACACCAGGTAAGCCGCGAAAAAGACGAGAAGCCAGCCGAGGAACCGCGCGGCCAGGTTCTGCGTATTGTAGGGTACCGAATAGGAAAAGGTATGGATCGACACGGTCGTGAACGCGAGGGTCACCATGCAGAGCCGGAAAAGGAGCAGGCTGATCGAGGCGTTCTCCAGGTACAGGAGGTGGGCGGACACCGCCGCGAGCAGGGACACGAAGGCGGAGGCCATCGTAATGGTCGTGAACTGGGCGGCGTTCTTGTCGCCGTGGGAATCCAGGTAATACGAAAAGAAGAAGAGAAACGCCGCGAGCACGTAACTGAAAATTAGCAGGGTCATGATTATTCCTCTATCTTGGCGACGAGCATGGTCACGTCGTCACGCAGTTTTTTGTCGCCGTTGTACTCCAGCACGAGGTCCGCGATATCGTTCACGAAATGCCGCGCCGCCTTGTGGGCGCTGTTCCGGACGGTGTTCAGGTACTGTTCCGTGTCGCCGAGCTCCACGCCGTCGTCGTTCATGACCTCGGAAACGCCGTCGGAGGCCATCAGCACCACGTCGCCGCGGTAGAGCGGCATTTCTTCCTGGGTTATGCTGTCGAGCTCGATGATTCCGATGAGGCTGCAGGTCGACTGCAGGGGCCGGATCTTCCAGCCCGTCGGGCCCTTGGTGACGATGATGGGGTCGGCCATGGAGGCGTTCACGTAGCGGATCTTCATCTGCTTCGTGTCGACGATGCCGATGAAAAGGACCGCGTACTTGTCCTGGAGGTGCATGGACTTGATGGCGACGTCTATCGCGCGGATGACCCCGGGCAGGTCTTCCTTGTTCTCGATGATCTTTACCGTGTTGATGATGACGCCCATGACGAGGGCGGCGGCGAGGCCCTTTCCCGACACGTCGCCGAGGAGGAAGAAGGTCCGGTGGTCGTCGAGCTTTATCACGTCGTAGAAATCGCCGGACACGTTGACCAGGGGGCGGAAATAGGCCGCCACGTCGATTCCCTTCACCTCGGGAAGCCTCTGCGGGAGGAAGGACATCTGGGTCTCCGCGACCATGTCCCATTCCTTGGCGAGTTCCGAGATCGCGGTAAGCTGGGTAATCGTCTTCGTCCGTTTCTGGAAATTCTGGAATTCGTAGAGCATCATCTTGAAGACCTGCTCCTCGAAGACCTTCATGTACCGGCAGAGGACGTAAAAGTGCAGGGTGCCGTACACGAGGAAGAAGCCCCGGGCGTGCCGGAAATCGGAAACCAGGCCGAGGCTTTCGTCGATGAGGTAAAAGCCATCGGGCCAGGTGGCGGGGAAATTGCGGGAAAGGACCTCGAGGGTTTCGGGGTCCGTCGCGATGCGGGTCGGGCTGTTGTAGATTACGTAATGGTTTTCCATGTTCACGTAAAGCACCGAGGAATCCGCCTCGTGCTCGAGCACCGACTGAATCGAGTCGATGAAGTCGTCTATGGTATAGGAAAAGCGGAGCCGATCGACGAAGTCGACCATGAAACGGGTATCGAGCACGCGGAACACGTGGTGCTCCAGCCTTCTCCAAAGATTCCCCGTCAAAAGCGAAGAGGTCGTCGCCCCCAGGAAGAATACGATGGCCGCCGTGGCGAACCTTCCGAAAAACTTGAACTCCGGAACGATTATGTACATGAAAAAGGAAAACGCGAGCCCGACCACAAGGTCGACCGCCAGTTTGACGAGCAATTTTCGCGATTGGATCATCCTGCAGCACCTCTAGGGGAAAAATCGGCTCGCATAGTATAGCACGATTTCGCCCTTTTTCCGCATAAAAAAAACCGGCCCGCGGCGCGCCGATGGCGCCGGGACCGGAATTGCGTCTACGTATCGCTCAACCGAGTTCGGAGAGGGGAAGCGGCGTAGGTTCGTGGTTTTCCCCTTCCATCTTCGCGACTTCCTCGAGAAGGTTTTTCGCCTTGGAGGAAAGCTTCGTCGGTACCTGGACGATGACCTTGATGTAGAGGTCGCCCTTTCGGCCGTTCGCGACGGGAACGCCCTCGTCGCGGATCCGGAGCAGCTTGCCGTGCTGGGTACCGCCGGGGATCTTGAGCTTCAGCTTCTTCTCGTCGAGGGCCGTCACCACGATATCCGCGCCGAGGGCAGCCTGGGTAATCGAGATGGGAACCGCGCAATAGAGGTCCGAGCCGGAGCGCTCGAAATAGGGATGGGGTTTCACCCGGATGAACACGTACAGGTCGCCGTAGGGGCCGCCGCCGGAACCGGCGTCGCCCTGTCGGGGAATGTTGATCCGCTTGCCGTCCTCGACGCCCGCCGGGATCGTGACCAGGATCTTCTGTCGCTTTTTCTGGACTCCCGAACCGCCGCATTCGCGGCAGGGGTTCTCTATGATGGTGCCCTCGCCGTGGCAGGTCGGGCAGGGAGAGGCGATGGAGAAGAAGCCGGAGCTGCGGCGGACCTGGCCCGCGCCCTGGCAGGTTTGGCACATCTTGCGGCCCGCGCCGCCGGACGCCCCGGTCCCCTTGCAGGACGAGCAGGACTCGTTGCGGGAATACTGAACCTCGGCCTTCGTGCCGTAGACCGCGTCGTGGAAGGAAATCTGGAGGTCGTACCGGAGGCTGGAGCCCTGGTTCGGGCCGCCCGACCCCCTCCGTCGCGCGCCGCCGCCGAAGAGGTTCTCGAAAATGCCGCCGAAATCGCCGAAGATATCCTCGAAGCCCTGGAAGGCGCTCGGGTCGAAGCCGCCGGGACCGCCCGGACCGCCCATGCCCTCGAGGCCCGCGTGGCCGTACTGGTCGTAAATCTGCCGCTTCTGGTCGTCGGAAAGGACCTCGTAAGCCTCGGTGGCTTCCTTGAACTTTTCCTCCGCGGTGTGGTCGCCCGGGTTCTTGTCGGGATGGTACTGGACCGCGAGCTTGCGGTATCCCTTCTTGATTTCGTCCTTGGTCGCGCCTTTCTGCACGCCCAGTATTTCGTAATAATCTCGTTTGGTGGCCACGGATATACCTCAGCGTTGGGATTCGTAAAACGGAAAATCCGGCGCGCCCGAAGAAGGCGGCCGGATTCCCCGAAAGTCAGGTCTGGGCGCGGTTATTTGTCGTCGTCGACCACTTCGTAATCGACGTCGTCGGCGGAGCCCTTGTTCGGTCCGGTTCCCGCGCCGCTCATGTCCGGGCCGGCCCCGCCCATGTCGGGTCCCGCGCCGTCCGCGCCGCCCGGCTGCCCCTGGGCGGCCTGCTGCTTGTACATTTCCTCGGCGATCTTGTAGGAAGCCTGCTTGAGCTCCTCGGTCTTCGCCTTGATGCCCGCGACGTCGCCGCCCTCGAGTTCCTTCTTGAGGGCCGCCACGGCTTCCTCGATCTTGGCCTTCTCGCCCTTGTCCACCTTGTCGCCGAGATCCTTCAGGGTCTTCTCGGTCTGGTAGATCATCGAATCGGCCTCGTTCCGGGTCTCGACCTTCTCGCGCTCGGCCTTGTCCGCCTCGGCGTTCGCCTCCGCTTCCTTGACCATGCGGTCGATCTCGCTCTCCGAAAGCCCGGAGGAGCTTTCGATGCGGATCTTCTGCTCCTTCCCGGTGCCGAGGTCCTTCGCGGTCACGTGGACGATGCCGTTCGCGTCGATGTCGAAGGTGACCTCGATCTGGGGCACCCCGCGCGGGGCCGGGGGAATGCCGACCAGGTCGAACTTCCCGAGGGTGCGGTTCTGGCTCGCCATTTCGCGCTCGCCCTGCATGACGTGGATGGAAACTGCGGTCTGCCCGTCCGCGGCGGTGGAGAACACCTGGCTCTTGCGGGTCGGGATGGTGGTATTGCGGTTGATGAGGCGGGTGAACACGCCGCCCATGGTCTCGATGCCGAGGGAAAGCGGGGTCACGTCGAGGAGGAGCACGTCCTTCACGTCGCCGCCGAGGATACCGCCCTGGATCGCGGCGCCGATGGCGACCGCCTCGTCGGGGTTGACGCCCTTCGAGCCTTCCTTGCCGAAAAGCTCCTTCACGATCTGGAGGACCTTGGGCATGCGGGTGGAGCCGCCGACGAGGAGCACCTCGTCGATCTGGTCGATGGAAACGCCCGCGTCGCGGATGGCCTTGCGGCAGGGCTCCTTGGTGCGCTCGAAGAGGTCGTCGCTCATCTGCTCGAACTTGGCGCGGGAAAGGCTCTTCTGCAGGTGCTTGGGGCCGGTCGCGTCGGCGGTGATGAACGGGAGGTTGATCTCCGCGTTGGTGACGGCGGAAAGCTCGATCTTCGCCTTTTCGGCGGCCTCGCGGAGGCGCTGGAGGGCCATGCGGTCCTTGGAAAGGTCGATGCCGGTATCGTTCTTGAACTCGTCCACGAGCCAGTTCATGATGCGCCTGTCCCAGTCGTCGCCGCCGAGGTGGGTGTCGCCGTTGGTCGACTTGACCTCGAAGACGCCGTCGCCGAGCTCGAGGATGGAAATATCGAAGGTACCGCCGCCGAGGTCGTACACGGCGATGGTCTTCTCCTTCTTGGAGTCCTTGTTGAAGCCGAAGGCGAGGGAGGCCGCGGTGGGCTCGTTGATAATGCGCTTGACCTCGAGGCCGGCGATCTTGCCGGCGTCCTTGGTGGCCTGGCGCTGGGCGTCGTTGAAGTAGGCGGGGACGGTGATAACCGCCTCGGTCACGGTTTCGCCGAGATAGTCCTCGGCGGTCTTCTTCATCTTCTGGAGGATGAAGGCGCTGATTTCCTGGGGGGAATAAAGCTTGCCGTCGATGTCGACCCGGGTGTCGTCGCCCTGGGCCTCGACCTTGTAGGGCACGAGCTTGGCCTCGCCGGAAAGCTCGTTGAAGCGGTGGCCGATGAACCGCTTGATCGAGTACACGGTCTTTTCCGGGTTGGTGATCATCTGGTTTTTCGCGGGCTGACCTACCACGCGCTCGCCCTTCGCGGTGAAACCGACGATGGACGGGGTGGTGCGACCGCCTTCCGAGTTCTGGATGACGACGGGCTCGCCGCCTTCCATTACGGCGACGCACGAATTGGTCGTTCCAAGGTCAATTCCGATAATCTTTCCCATAGCTTTATAGTCTCCTTAGTAACTTCGCCGGTATTCCCCGGCTCGTTGGCGCAATGCCTTGTTTTCCTTTTAATCGCGCGTATCGCGCGGTCCGTCGCTTTCCCGTCGCGCGGTGGTCGGGCGTTATTTCCCTTCTTCCGCAGGCATCCGGACCATCACCTTCGCGGGGCGGATGATCCGGTCCTTGAGCTTGTACCCCTTCATGAACTCCTCGGAAACCGTGGGTTCCTTGACTTCCGCCGAGGGCTGGGTACCGATGGCCTCATGGACGTTCGGGTCGAAGGGCTGGTCCTTCGAGGGATAGTAGGTCAGGCCGTACTTGCTCTCGAGCATGCCGCCCAGCTGGCCCCGGATCATCGTGACGCCCTCGGCGAGGGCCGCCCCGGGGGTTCCCGCCTCCAATTGGCCGGCGTGATCCATGGCACGGTCGAAATCGTCGAGCACCTGAACCAGGTCCACGAGCAGGTTCGTGTTCGCGAAATCGATCGCGTCCTGCTTCTCGCGGATCATCCGCTTGCGGTAATTGTCGAAATCCGCCGCCTTGCGGAGATACTGGTCCTGAAGTTCCGCGTTGAGCTTTTCGAGTTCCCCGATCCTGCCGAGAAGTTCCGCGGCTTCGGTCGCCGCCTGGGCGGTTTCCGGCGCGGCCTCGTCGCCCTCGGGGGCCTCTGCCCCGCCCGCCGTTCCGTTCGTCCCTGCGGCCGGTCCGGCGGATATATCGGCCGCGTTTTCCTGCTTCTGTTCCGTCTGTTCCTGCGCGTCCTTCTGCGTTTCCTGTTCAGCGTGCTTCTTCATTACAACCTCGAAAAAAAGATACTGATTTTACGTACGGGGGGTCAACACAAACCGTTCACTTTCCGGACAATCGAGGCGGTCCTGGCCCCGGATGGCGCTCTGGATGAGGCCCCAGGCGACGGACCCCGGGGGCGGCGTCGCGGGCAGGTCGTCCCGGGGAAACCATCGGGCTTCCGCGATCTCGGCGGGGTCGACCTTGATCTCCCCGGACACCCACTCGGCGTAAAACGCCACCATGAACTGGTCCGGGAAGGGCCAGCTCTGGCTTCCCGCGTACCGGATCTTGCCCACCGTGAGTCCCGTCTCCTCAAGGACCTCGCGCTTTACGCAATCCTCGAGGCTTTCGCCGTGCTCCAGGTATCCGGCGATGCAGGCCCACACGTTGGTATTCCGGTTGGCGTGCCGGGCCAGAAGGATTGTGTCGTCCTTGCGCACGAGGGTAATTATCGCCGGGGAGAGCCGCGGGAACACCAAATTCCCGCAGGACTCGCAGTGCCGGGCGGTCTCCGTGGCGTGGTCCTCGAGGCGAAAGCCGCAGCGCGGGCAAAACCGGGTTTCCTTGTGCCAGTTCGCGAGCCCCAGGGCCCTCGCGGCGCCGGGTCCCACCTTGGCGAGGGCCGGGTCCATGGAGGCAAAAACGGCGCGGAGGGCGATCCAATAGCCGGCTTCGCAGGCGGGGAAGCTTTCCGGCGGCCCCGCCTCCAGGGATACGGCGAGCGCAGGCCGGCCGTCGGTCCGGAAGGAGAAGCGATCGAGCTCCTTTTCGGCGAATTCCGGAGGCACGGAACCGGGAAGAGTGTTATCATTGAGCAAGAAGAGCTCCGAAGAGCGAAAAATGAAATGGTCGAGGGTATTCATCGGTACGCGCAATCATACCGGAATACCGCGATCCAGTTAAGGCATTGTCCCGAAACGCCGGCGCCGAGTCGGCGAAAATATAAGGCATCGCGCCGTTGCCGAGGAAAACGGCGAAAAACGAGAAGGAGCGGAACGTGAAAAAAGCGGCACTTTCGGTATTTTTGGGTCTCTTCGCTACCCTGGTCGCCTTCGCGGCGGACCCCGTAGTGGGATTGTGGAAGAGCGTGGACGAGGAAGGCAAAACCACCGCGGCCTGGCGGATCTACGAGAAGGGCGGGCTCCTTTTCGGCGAGATCGTCACGGTTCCCAACGAGCGCGAGGACAAGCTCGCGGATAAATGCAAGCCGAGCTACAAGGACTTCCCGGTTTCGGGAGACGTGAGCAAGATGAAGGTCATCGGCACCCCCTTCATTTTCAACCTGAAAATGAAGTCCGCCGGGCAGTGGGCCGACGGCAACATCATCGACCCGAACGACGGCAAGCTGTACAAGTGCAAGATCACCTTCCATCCCGCGGACGGCAAAAAGTACTCCGTCGACACCCTCGAGATGCGCGGAGAGATCGGCCTGGGCATCGGGAGGAGCCAGAACTGGGTAGCCACGAACGAAGCGGAGATCGACGCGCTGAGGAAGCTTCCCAAGACGAAATGACGCGAAACCGGCGGGACCTGGCCAAGGGCCTTCCCGCCTTCCCTTCGGAGTCGTGAGCCGGTCCCGGGTTTTACCCGGGGCCGGTTTTTTTTTCGGGCGACGCCCCGGGCGGTCCGACCGCGCTGCCCGACCGCGCGGCCGGGTCTGGCCGCCAAAACACCTTATGCGGGGTATAGGGAATTTCACCTACCCCCGGTTCAGACCTTGTCCGGATGTACCCCGCGGGATACCCGACGTATCGTTACGTGCAAGGTTTTTTATGAAAAAAAGACGGCGGAATCAATTCTTTACCAAGGAGCTGACATGATCGACAAGTCAGCCGCAAGATCCCGAAGAAAACAGGATTTGCGCAATTACCTGAGCAGGTACTGGACGCTCTACCTCATGCTCGCCCTCCCGCTCGCGTATTTTACGGTGTTCAAATACGTTCCCATGACCTATATCCAGATCGCCTTCAAGAAATACAGCCTGGTGAAGAGCGTGTGGGAAATGCCCCTGGCGGGGAACCACGGCTTCGAGTATTTCATCAAGGCCTTCGCGAACCGGGACTTCCTTTTCGCCCTGAGGAACACGATCCTCCTGAACGTGCTTGACCTGGTCGTGGGCTTTCCCGCCCCGATCGTCCTGGCCCTCCTCCTGAACGAGCTCGCCTTCAGGGGCCTGAAAAAGGTCACCCAGACGGTGGTCTACATGCCCCACTTCCTCTCGTGGATCATCATCGCGGGCATGGCGGTCCAGCTCCTCGCCCCCACCTCGGGCTTCGTGAACATCATTCTCGGCCGCTTCGGCATCCCCCCGATTCCATTCCTGAACGACCCGACCCACTGGGTCGCCACCTACGTGACCCTGGGTATCTGGCAAAGCGTGGGCTGGAACACGATCATCTACCTCGCGGCGATCACGGCGATCAACCCGGAACTCTACGAGTCCGCCGCCATAGACGGCGCCGGGCGATGGGGCCGTATCTGGCACGTAACCCTCCCGGGAATCAGGCCCACCATCGTGATCCTGCTCATCCTGAGCCTGGGGCGCATACTCGGGAGCGAGTTCGACCGCCCCTACGCCCTGGGAAACGCCCTCGTGAAGAACAATTCGAACGTCATCGCGACCTTCGTGTATATCAACGGCGTCCGGGGGCTCCAGTTCGCCCTCACCACCGCGGTCGGCCTCTTCCAGTCCGTGGTCTGCGTGGTTTTCCTCCTGGTCGCCGACGCGCTCGCCAAGAAATCCGGCGAGCGGGGCATCGTGTAAGGAGCCCGGAAAATGGTCAAATCGAGCCGGACAAAGGCCGCGGATATCGTAATCGCCCTCGCCTGCGTGGTCCTCATCTTCATCTGCGTGCTTCCCCTGATCAACGTGTTCGCCCGCTCCTTCAGCTCCTCCGAGGCGCTCATCAAGAACGAGGTGGGGCTCTGGCCCAAGGGTTTCAACCTGGACGCCTATAAGTACGTCCTCGGGGACGCGAAATATACCTGGGCCCTGGCCTGGACCGCCATCCTAACGGTCGTCTGCACCTTCGTGTCCCTTTTCATGACGACCATCGCGGCCTTCCCCCTCACCTACGACAAGCTGAGGGGCAGGAAGGCGATCAACACCTTCATCGTCTTCACCATGTATTTCAACGCGGGCACCATCCCCATGTACCTCCTGCTGAAGGACCTCGGCATGCTGAACAAGCCTACCGTGCTCATAATTCCCTACACCCTGAGCGTATTCAACATGATCATCATGCGGGGCTTCATGTTCGGTATCCCGGACAGCCTCCGGGAGTCCGCCGAGATGGACGGCGCGGGGCCGATTCGGACCCTCGTGAGCATCTACCTGCCCCTTTCCACCCCGGTCATCGCCACGGTGGCGCTCTTTTACGCCGTGGGCCGGTGGAACGGCTTTTCCGACGCCCTCATGTTCATGAACGTGCGCCAATGGTTTCCCATACAGCTCCTGCTCTACAACCTGATCAACGCGATTTCCAGCATCGACACGACCACCCTGGAGGGCTTCGCGCCCCCGGGACTGAGCGAGTCCCTGAAGGCGGCGACGATTACCTTCGCCACCGTCCCGATCCTGCTGGTCTACCCCTGGCTCCAGCGCTACTTTATCGCGGGCGTCACCCTGGGGGCGGAGAAAGGCTAAACCCCGCGAGTCGGCGGGTTGAACGGATATCGTTTTATAGGAGGAACATATGAAAAAGATTCTTTCCCTCTCCGTGTCGCTACTTCTCCTCGCGGGGCTCGCCTTCGCGGGGGGCTCGAAGGACTCCGGGGCGAAAGGGACGGCAGCGGACGAGGGCCTGGTAAACGGGCGCTTCGCCACCACCCGGAACATCACCGTCGAGGTATACGACCGCAGCAACGACGGCGGCTCGAAGCCGGAGGACAACTTCTACACGGACTTCATCAAGGCGGGCATGCTGCGGGACCATAACGTGAACGTGACCTTCAAGCCCGTTCCCCGCTGGACCGAGGTCGAGGCGATGAACAACCTGCTCGCCGCCAACGACGCGCCCGACATTTGCGTGACCTACAGCTACCCGACGATCCAGACCTACGCGAACATGGGCGGCGTGACGAACCTGACCCCCTATCTCAAGCAGTACAAGAGCCAGCTCCCGAACCTCTGGAAGCTCCTCGGCGACCGGAACATTTTCTGGGACCAAAACCCCCAGACCGGCGAGCTCTGGGCCATCGAGGCGATCCTCTTCCAGAACAACCGGACCAGCGTGTTCGTCCGCGAGGACTGGCTGAAGAAGCTCAACATGAAGGAGCCGACGAACCTCAAGGAGTTCGAGGCCATGCTCCAGGCCTTCAAGGACAACGCGAAGGTCCTCCTGGGCGCCGACGCCGACAAGATGATCCCCTTCTCCATCGGCGTGGACGTGGGCTGGCGCGCCGACATCCTGACCACCTCCTTCGTGAAGGACAACATTTCCGACGCGGAAACCTGGATCAACGGCTTCGACGACCGCCGCATGATGTGGCCGGGCTTCAAGGAAGGGATCCGCGCGCTCAACAAGTGGTACAACAAGGGCCTCGTCTGGAAGGACTTCCCCCTCTACCCCATCGGCGACAAGACCGAGGACAACCTGATCAAGGCGGGTTACGTGGGCGCCTTCATCCACAACTGGGACTACCCCTACCGCGACGCGGATAACGGCGTGGCGGCGAACCTCAAGAAGCTCGTCGGACCCGACGCGGCCTTCATCGCGGTGGACACCTTCCCGAACAACGCGGGCAAGTACCGCAAGTACCTGAGCGCCCCGGTGGACCGCAAGGTATTCTTCCCGGGCACCAACAAGGAACCCGTCGCGTCGCTTCTCTACCTCGAGTTCCTCAGCACCCTCGAGAACCGCAAGTTCCTCCAGATCGGCGAGGAAGGGGTTACCCACGAGACCCTGGCGGACGGTTCCGTGAAGACGATCAAGGCGACGGGACCGAAGATCATGAACTCCCCGTCGAACATCGACTACACCATCGTGATCAACGGCCTCGACCTGGGCGATTCCGCCCTCAACACCAAGTCCCTGGCCCTGAGCTACGCCGGGGTGGACAAGCGGTACATCGAAAAGTCCTGGAACATCCAGCACCACGACGACCGGGTAACGGTCATGTTCAACCTCGGCGAGATAAAGGCCGAGGAAGGCATGGGCCCCGCGCTCCAGGAAAAGCGCAACAACCTGCTCACCCAGGCCATCGTCGCGAAGGCCGACCAGTTCGACGCGGTCTACGACGCGGGATACAAGGACTACCTCGCCTCGGGCGGCCAGGCGATCATCGACGAGCGCCGCGCCAAGTACGAGGCGTCGCAGAAGAAGTAAGCCGAAAGGCCCGAGCGATTTCGGCCGTCCGGTTCGCTCAGGCCCCGTGCCGAA
>QKCE01000249.1 GCA_003245785.1 Spirochaetales bacterium
CCGGTTCCCTTTCAGGTCAGTTACTTTTTCCGTTTCCGGCGCCGGAGGCGCCTTCCATCAAATCCTTGTATTTCGCGGCAAGGCGCGCGGCCTTTTCCGCCGCGAGGCCCCGGTACCGTTCCGGGTTCGCGAAGAAGTTTTCCGGGTCGGCCACCCCGAGCTTCCCGAGCTGGGCCGTGATCCTGGAATAGGCGTCGGGCTGCCTTTTCAGCGCCTCGAAGAAGGTAATCCCGTTTTTCTCGGCGTCGAGGGTAATCGTCCGGATCACCTCGTGGCCGTCGGAAACCCCGGACTCGGCGAGCAGGATGTACGCGGGCTCCGCGAGCACGCCGCCTTTCACCTTTCCGCCCGCGTTGGCGAGGTTTTTCGCCATGCCCTCGCGGTCCGCCTGGAGGCCGGAAACCACGTTCTTCATGCGGGAGACCGCGAGGCCGAAGCCCGCGAGGTAGTCCGCCACGAAGCGCTGGCTGGCGGAGTTCGTGAGGTCCCGCTGGTGCTCGGAAATCTGGTCCATGAAGAAGGTCATGACCCGGGGGGCGAAGGCCTTCCAGAGGCTTTTCACGTGCTCGGAGTTCCAGGGGTTCCGTTTCTGGGGCATGGTGGAAGAGCCCACCTGGGTGGAGCTGAAATACTCGAACACCTCGCCCACCTCGGAGCGCTGGAGGTTCCGGAGGTCGTCGGCGAGGTTCGCGATGACGCCGAAGGCCACGTTCAGTTCGAGGAGGAGCCGAAGGAGATACTCCGGTTCCACGAGCTGGGTGGAATGCTCCGAGGGCTCGAGGCCGAGGTAGCCGAGATACCGGCGCTCGAGGGCCTCGGGGTCGCGCACGATCATGCTCGTGGCGTTGTAGGCGCCCACGGCTCCGGCGAGCTTGCCGCAGAGCCCCTTCGAGCGCCCGTCGATCTCCAGGATCGACTTGCCCAGGCGGCTCACGTATTCCGAGACCGCGAAGCCGAAGGTAATCGGCACCGCGTGCTGGCCGTGGGTGCGGCCGACCTCGGGGGTTTCCGCCTCGCGGGCGGCTATTTCGCAGAGTTTGGTCTCGAGCTCCCGGAGCTCGGGGAGGAGAACCTCGCGGACGGCGTCGCGGACGCGGACCGAGAGGGCGGTATCGAGGATGTCGACGCTCGTGGCGCCGAGATGGACCAGCGGGGCGACCTCGTCGCTCACCATGGTTTTCATCACGTTCACCAGGGCGCGGATGTTGTGCTTGGTCTTTTCTTCCTCGGCGTACACGAGGGAGGGGTCGATCGTGTCGGCGACGCGGTCGAGTTCGGCCTCGAGGGCGGCGGTCAGCTCGCCGCGTTCGGCGAGATGGGCCTTCACCAGGGCGATTTCGGCCCGGGCGCAGGAAATGACGGCGGCTTGCTCCGAAATGCGGGCGGCCAACTCGTCGTAGGTTTTCGATTCTGAGAGGGAATACCGGTGGTCGAGGGGGGAAATGTTCAGAAAAATATTGCGCGTTTCCATAATGAATAATGCCGGAAACCCCGCTTTTTTGTCAAGCGCCGCGCGGGCGCCGAAAAAGGTGCGGGACCGAAGGGCGAGGCTCCCGCAGCCTGCCCCCCGGTCCCGCGGAGGAGAAACGAGCGAACGCTTTATGCCTTTAGGCCTTCCGCTTGCTCTTCCAGATGGCGAACAGGCTCTGAAGCACTATGAAGAAGCACAGAAGCGCCGAAAGCACGATTTTGTTCCACCACGAGGACAGGGTCCCGTCGCAGCGGATGAAGGTCTCGATGGTCGCCTTTATGAGCACGCCGAAGAAGGTGCCCACCACGGTACCGACGCCGCCGGTCAGGAGGGTGCCGCCGATGACCGCCGAGGCGATCGCCTCCATCTCGAAGCCCCGGGCCTGTTCCACGAAGCCGCTGGTGGTGTTCAGGCAGAACGCGAGGCCCGCGAGGGAGGCGAGAAACCCGTTGAGCACGTAGGTCTTGAATTTCGTCCTGCGCACGTTGAGCCCCATGAGGAGGGCCGACTGCTCGTTGCCGCCCACCGCGAAGAGCGAGCGGCCGAACTTCGTGTACCGGCAGACGTACCACACCGCCGCGAGGGCTGCGAGGGCGATCAGCACGTTCGGGTGGATGAAGGGAAAGAGCAGTTTCCCCCGCTTGTTCACCGTGGCGCCGAAGGGCACGAGGATGTTCTTCTGGGCCATGGCGAGAAAGGTCGGGTTGGTTATCGCGATCTGCTCCACGCTGATCATCGAGGTGAGCCCCCGGGCGAAGAACATGCCCGCCAGCGTCACGATGAAGGGCTGGAGCCTCAGGTAGGCGATGAGCCAGCCCTGCACGGCGCCGAAGAGCACGCCGAAGGCGAGCACCAGGGCGATCGCCGCCGGGGCCGCCACGCCCTTGTTCTCCATCAGGTCCGCGAGCATCATGCACACGAGGCCTACCACCGAGCCGACGGAGATATCGATCCCGCCCGCGATAAGGACGAGGGTCATGCCCGACGCGGCGATTATGAGCCCCGTGTTGTCTATGAGCATGTTCAGGAACGTTTGCGTGTTCCGGAACCCCTGGTCGCCGAAAATCGCGTATCCGATCAGGTACATGACCGCGAACATCGCGACGGTAACGGTAAGGAGGAAGTTGCTCCCGCCGAAGGTTTTTTTCAGGATGCCGCCTTTCATCGCGCGACCTCCTTCCCCGCCGCCCTGCGGATTCGCCAGGCGGCACGCCAGCGCCGGAGTTCCTCGGACTGGATCGCCACGATGAGCACTACCACGATCGCCTTGTAGACCGGGAGCTGGTCGGCGGTCACGCCCATGGCGTAGAGGCCGGTCGCGAGGGCCTGGATGGTTATCGCCCCGATCACCGAGCCGAGGAGGCTGAACTTCCCGCCCGCGAGGCTGTTGCCGCCCAGGGCCACCGCCAGGATCGCGTCGAGCTCCATGTAGAGGCCGATGTTGTTCGCGTCGCTCGAGTAGATGCGGCTCGAGGCGATGAAGCCCGCGAGGCCGGAGCAGGCGCCGGCGAAGAGGTACGCGAAGAAGATGATGAGCGCCGAGTTGAGACCCACGAGGCGGCCCGCCTTCTGGTTAATCCCCACGCTCTTTATGTAGAGGCCCATCGCCGTCCGGTTCAGGACGAACCAGGTTACCGTAACGAAGCCCGCGGCGAAGAACACCGGCGTCGGGATCACCACGTGGGGGAGGAAGCCGCCGAAGACCTTGAAGTCCTCCACGCGCACGTAGAGTATTTGGCCAGGCACGAGCCGGCCGTTTATCTCCCGGGCGCTTATGAGCTGGGCGATTCCCCGTCCCGCGGTGAAGAGGATCAGGGTCGCGACCATCGGCTGTATCCTCAGCTTCGCCACGAGGAATCCGTTGAAGGCGCCGCAGGCGACTCCCGCCCCCATGGCGGCGATAAAGGCGAGGGCCAGGGGCACGGCGTAGCCGTCGTAGCTCGACCCGAGGAGCCGCACGCACACCGCGGCGGACACGGCCATCACCGCGCCCACGGAAATGTCCGTTCCCTTGGAGGCGGCGACCACGAGGGTCATGCCGACGGCGAGGATTATCAGCTCGCTCGATCGGTTCACGATATCGACGATGTACCCGTATAGCACGCCGTTCTTGATCGAGATGTTGAAGAAGCTCGGCGTGACGATCACGTTCACGAGGAGCATGAGGCAGAGCGCGAAGATGGGAAGGAAAAGCTGCATCCTCACGATGTCCTTGAAGCGCGTCTTGGCTGCGGTCATAGCATCTTACCTCCCGCGATTGCCGCCATCACCTTCGGGCGGTCGAGGTCCACGTTGTTGAGCTCGCCCACCTTGGCCCCGTCCCTGAGCACGCAGAGCCGGTTCACCGTGCGGAGCATCTCGTCGATCTCGGAGCTGATGAACATGATCGTCATCCCCTCCCCGGCGAGCTTGAGTATCAGTTTCTGTATCTCGGTCTTGGTTCCCACGTCGATACCCCGGGTCGGTTCGTCCAGGATGAGGAACTCGGGATTCGTGACGAGCCAGCGGCCGATTATCACCTTTTGCTGGTTTCCGCCGGAAAGCTGGCTTATGAGCGTCTCCGGGGAAGGCGCCTTGATGTTGAGCGCCTTGATGTATTTGTCCGCCAGTTCCTGCTGCTTCGCCATGGGAAGGAGCTTGAACACGCCGGTCTTCGCCTGGAGCGCGATGATGAGGTTTTCCCGGATCGAAAGGTCGCCGATAACGCTCTCCTCCTTCCGGTCCTCCGGGAGGAAGGCCATGCCCGCCTTCATCGCGTGGATCGGCTCGTGGGCCTTCAGGGACGACTCCTTGAAGAAGAGCTCGCCCCCGTCGGGCTTGTCCGCCGCGTAGAGCGCCCGGGCGAGCTCGGACCGTCCCGAGCCGAGGAGGCCCGTGAGGCCGATCACCTCGCCCCGGTGAATGTCGATGTCGAAGGGCTTTATCGAGCCCGACTTGGTAAGGCCCACGGCCTTGATGATCTGCGGCTGGTCCGTGTGGGCCTTCAGCTCGTAGTCCGGCACGCGGATGGCCGCGAGGTCGTCGAAATCGTGGCCGAGCATCTTGGCCACCAGCTGGACCCGGGGAAGGTCCTTCACCTCGTAACGGCCGACGAGCTCGCCGTTCCGGAGCACCGTGATCGCGTCGCACACCTCGTAAACCTGCTCGAGGAAGTGGGTCACGAAGATTATCCCGACGCCCCGCTCCTTGAGCTGGCGCATCACCGAGAAAAGCGTCGACACCTCGTTCTCGTCGAGGGAGCTCGTCGGCTCGTCCAGCACCAGGACCTTGCACTTTATGTCCACCGCGCGGGCGATCGCGACCATCTGCTGGATCGCCACGGAATAGTCGCCCAGGGACTTCGTCACGTCGATCCCCTCGAGGCCGACGTGGGCGAGGGCCTCGTGGGCGCGGCGGTTCATCTCCCGCCAGGCGATCCCGCGGACCGCGTTCAACGGGTGTCGCCCTATGAATATGTTCTCCGCCACCGATATGTTGGGGCAGAGGTTCACTTCCTGATACACCGTGCTTATGCCCACTTTCTGGGCCCGCTCGGGCGACGAGATCTCCAGCGGGCCCGGGATGCCCGCGAGAGAAACCTTGCCCGAGTCCATCGAGTAAACGCCCGTGAGCACCTTGATGAGGGTGCTCTTTCCGGCGCCGTTCTCGCCCATGAGGGCGTGAATCTCCCCCGGGCGAAGCGCGAAGTCCACGTCGCTCAGGGCCTTGACGCCGGGGAACGTCATGTTGATTTTTTCCATCGAAAGAACGACCGAATCGTCCATCTCGTCTCCTCCTCAAGTCAATCGCGAAACGAAAAAAAGGCGGGGATCCGGGACTCTTCGCCCGAATCCCCGCCGTGCCCGATAGGCTCGGGATCAGTACTTGCGCGAGGGCAGGATGGCCGCCGCGTTGGTGGTGTCGAAGGTTCCTTCCTTCACGTACATGATCTTGTCGACGGATCCGCCCTTCTCGAGGGTCTGGATGATCTCGGCGACGCGGGGACCGTGCAACGGGTTGCATTCCACGTCAGCGTTGATCTCGCCGGCGATCATGCGGTTGAAGGCCTCGTGCACCGCGTCGAAGGAGATGATGATGATGTCCTTTCCGGGCACCTTGCCGACGGCCTTGATTGCGTCGATGGCGCCGAAGGCCATGTTATCGTTCTCGGCGATGACCACGTCGATGTTGGGATAGGCCTTGAGGAAGGATTCCATGACTTCCTGGCCCTTCGCCTGGGTGAACTCGCCGGTCTGCTTCGCGAGGAGCTTGTAATGCGGGTTCTTCGCGATTCCCTCGGTCACGCCCTGGGTACGGCCGAC
This sequence comes from Spirochaetales bacterium, assembly GCA_003245785.1. Taxonomy (GTDB): domain Bacteria; phylum Spirochaetota; class Spirochaetia; order Treponematales; family Treponemataceae; genus Teretinema. The sequence continues at coordinate 5,773 of QKCE01000249.1, forward strand.
CTGGGCGGAGGAACCGATGGTTCCCTGCAGGATCACGATGTTGAGGTCCTTGTCCTTCAGTCCGCTCTTGGCGACGTAGGCGTCGAGCCAGCCGATGGCGTCCTGGCCTTCCTTGAGGAAGTTGCCGCCGACCCACGCGGTGTACAGGCTGTTGTCGGAAAGCTTCATCATGCGGTCGGAAAGGATGACCGGGATGCCGGCGTCTTTCGCTTCCTTGAGCACGGTCTCCCAACCGGTCTCGACGACGGGCGCGACGACGATGTAGTCGACGTCCTGCTGGATGAAGTTGCGGATCGCCTTGATCTGGTTCTCCTGCTTCTGCTGCGCGTCGTCGAAGATCAGCTTGTAGCCGTTGGCCTCGACGAAGGTGCTCTTGAAGGACTCGGTGTTCGCCGTGCGCCAGTCGGACTCGGCGCCTACCTGGGCATAACCCACGGTGATCAGCTTCTTCTCCATTTTCGAAGCGTCGGGTTTTCCCCCCGCGAACGCGGCGCCGGCGATCGTAACGAGGGCCAACGCGATAAATGCTACCTTTTTCATGCACTCCTCCTGAATTGGATATGATGGGGACAGGATAGACCCGGCGGGACGGGAGGTACATGGGGTATCTTATCCAATTCGGTTGAAGTTTTTCGCGTCGACCCGGTTCGAGCGGGCGGGGAGGTAGGATTTTTTATGGTCCCGGTGGATTTTCTTACGCCAAGCCCGTCAGGCCCGAACGGAATTCCGTCGGGGTCACGCCGGCGTTTTTCTTGAAGATGAAGCTGAAGTAATGGGGATCGTTGAACCCTACCTCATAGGCGATGTCGGCGCTCCGTAGGCGGGTGGCGGCGAGAAGCTCCTTCGCGCGGCCGATCCGGGCGGCGGTGAGGTACTCGATGAAGCTCGAGCCCGCCTCGCGGGAGAACACCGCGCTGAAATGGTTGGGGCTCGCGTTCACGTGCTCCGCGACGGAATGGAGGGAAATTTCGGGCCGCGCGAAATTCTCGTCGATGTAGCGCTTCGCGCGCTCGACCATGTCGCTTCCCCTCCCCCGGCCCGTGGCTTCCCGGCTTTCCACCACCGCGAGCAGTATTCGCCGAACCTCGGCCTCGAAAAGCTCCCGCGAGCCCGCGGTTTCCGCGAGTCGTCCCTGATGCAGGGGCGCGGGAAATACCGAGCGCGCGTCGCCGCGAAATTCGCCCACGATCGCCGAGGCCGCGACGATAATGTCGTACAGGAGATAATAGGCGATGAAGCCGGCCTTGGCCGGGTTCTCCCCGATCATGTCGAGATACTGGGCTACCAGGGGTTCCACGTCCGCCCGGGAAAGGTACCGGAGCCGGTCCGCCACGGGGTCCGTCCCGAGGCGCGCGATGTCCGCCTCGTCCAGGGCCTGGATGTCCCCGATTCCCACGATGGCCCGCCGCGCCGTGGCGGCCATGTACTTGAGGGCCCTCGCCGCGTCGGCGTAGGACCGGGGAAGCCCCCCGACGCGCTCGACCGTCGAGCCTATCCCCACGGACACGCCGCAGCGGGCGTTCCGCTCCGCCTCGAACTTCGCGCCCTGGGCGAGGGTATAGGCCGACTCTTCCACCGCCTCCGGGGTCTCCCCCTTCACGATGAAGACCAACCGGTCCACCCCGGGGGAAAAGGCGATCACGTCCGGGGTCTTTCCCGCGTGGGCGAGGATCGTCTGCTTTGCCCGGCCGAGCTCGCGGAAATCGTCGCCCTCGGCGGCCAGCTCCGCGATCGCCACGGCGGCGTGGCGGGAGACCAGGTCCACGCCGCGTTCCCGCCCCGTCTCGATCGCGGTCGCCGGGTCCGCCGCGCCGGTCACCAGCTCGCACAGCCATTTTTCCCGAACCATGTCCTCGGTGGACCGGGCGCGTTCCCGAAGCCGCTCGAGGCCGTCCAGGGCTTCCTTTTCCTTCTCTATCGACGCCGCCACCTTGTCGAGGGTCTTCAGCATGTCCGAGGCCGACACGGGCTTGAGGAGGTATTCCTCCACGCCGATGGAGATCGCCTCGCGGGCGTAGCGGAACTCGTCGTGCCCCGAAAGGATCACGATCTTGATCCAGGGCTGGGTTTTCTTCACGATTCGCGCGAGGGCGAGGCCGTCCATGAAGGGCATGCGAATGTCCGTCACGAGGATATCGGGCTTCACGTCCTTCAGGATCGAGAGGGCCATCTCGCCGTCGGGGGCCTCCCCCACGAGGGTATAGTCGGTCTCGTCCCAGGGCACGCTGTTCCGCAAGCCCTCGCGCACCACTACCTCGTCCTCCACCAGGAATACGCTATACATCGGGGGCCTCCATAGGCACGCTCAGGGACACGGTCGTTCCCTCGTTGTAACGACTCGTTATCGAAAGCTCCGCGTCGCCGTTGTAATAAAGCTGGAGCCGGCGGTTCACGTTGTAGAGCCCGTACACGCCGCTCAAGGCGTCCGGGTCGCCCTCCGCGTCGATTTGGGCGCGTACGTCGGCGAGCCGGTCGGGGGTCATCCCGATCCCGTTGTCCGAAACCGTAAAGCGGAGCCTCCGCCCGTCTTGCCAGGCGCGCACCGCGAGCACCCCGCGGATTCTCCGGTGCTTTATCCCGTGGTACAGCGCGTTTTCCACCAGGGGCTGGAGCACGAGCTTGAGCATGGGCAGCGCGCCGAGCTCGCCTTCCGTTTCCACGGAATAATCCAGGATGTCGCGATACCGAATCTTCTGGATCGTGAGATAGCTCCGCACGTGCGCGATCTCCTCGTCCACGGTGATCCACTCCTTGCCGCGGCTCAGGGAAATGCGGAAGAAATTGGAAAAGGCCCTGGTGAGATCGATCACGCTGTCGTGCCGCTTCGCCTCGGCGAGCCAGATGATCGTGTCGAGGGTATTGTAGAGGAAATGGGGCGTAATCTGGGCCTGGAGCGCCTTCATCTCGGCCTTCCGGAGGTTGCGCTGCTCGCGCACGTTCTCCTCGAGAAGTTCCTTGATCTTGGCCGCCATTATGTTCAGGTTCTCGGTCAGGTTGTCCAGCTCGGTCACGTTCGGCGCCTCGGCCCGCGCGTCCAGGTCCCCCGAGGCGATCCGGGTGGAAAGGGTCTCGAGCTCCTTGATCGGCCGGTTCACGCTGCGGGCCACCGAGCGCTCCGCGAAGGTCGCGAAAAGCGTGACCCCCAGGAGGGTCAGCACCTGCATGGCCGCGAGGAACCATACGGTCGCCTTGATCCGCTCGTTGGTCCTGTCGGCGGTCTCTATCTCGAGGACGATGTATTCCTGCAGGATATCCGAGACGAGGGCCGAGACGCCCCGGATCTCGTCCAGGATTTTCTCGTTCTCGCTCACCGGGTACCGGTACTGCTCCTGGAAGCCCAGGCGCTCGACGTAGGAGGTCAGGGTTTCCATGGCCCGGGTCGCGACCTCGAGGAGCTTCCGGCTCTCGGGCACCCCGCTCCGCCCCATTATCTCGGCAAGCCCGGAATTGATTTCCTGGATGATCGCGTATTGGGAACCTTCCTCGAATTTCTTGCTGCCCGCGACCACGTCCCACAGCTCGTTCGAGATATCGCTCTTCACGATGAGGTTGAGCCGGTTCGTCGCGCTCACGTTCCGGATTATCCGGTCGTAGCTCGCGCTCTGCACGAGGGAGCTCGCGATGGTTATCGCCGGTATCACCAGCATCACCGCGATGATGACCACGTAGGAGGACTTGAGTTTCTTGACGATGCTGTTGCCGCCGATATGGCGGAGGTCAATAACCGCGCGGAGCAAGTTCATCGAGCCCTACGTCCCCCTCGGAGAATACCCGTTCCTCCACGTGCATGAGCCTCGGGATTTTCTCCCCCGCGGCGAGCCGCTTCGCGAGGTCCATTATCGCGGGCCCGGTCTTCGGGTTGCACTCGATCACGCAGTTCACCTCGCCGGCCCTGAGCGCGTCGATGGCGGCCTGTTCCGCGTCGATCGTCACGATCGCCACGTCCTTCCCCGGCGCGATGCCGCTCTCCTTCATCGCCTCGAGGGCCCCGAGGACCATGCCGTCGTTGTGGGCGAATACCGCGTCGAAGGCGATCCCCGAATCGAGGACCGAGCGCATGATCTCGTAGCCCCGGGAATGGAGGAAATCCCCGGACTCGCTGTATACGATGGAAAACTCGGGATGGTCGGCGAGAATCTCGCGGAAGCCCCTCGCCCGGCCCATGGCGGGCGACGAACCCTCGGTGCCGTAAAGTTCCACGATCCGCACGGGTTTCTTCATCCCTTCGTCCGCGAATTTATTCACGAGGAAACGGCCCGCGTTCCGGCCCTCCTCCTCGCTGTTCGTCCCGATAAAGCCCGCGTAGAGGGTCGGGTCCTCGGTGACGATCTTCCGGTCCGTCACCAGCACGGGAATGCCCGCGGTTTTCGCCTCCCGGAGCACGTTGTCCCACCCGTCGGCCACGATGGGCACGAAGGCGATAACGTCCACCCGGTAGGCGATGAAGGAACGAATCGCCTTTATCTGGTTTTCCTGCTTTTGCTCCGCGTTTTCGAAAAGGAGCTGGACCCCGGCGTCGTGGGCCGCCTCCTGCACCGATCGGGAATTGCAATTCCGCCAGGCGCTCTCGGCGCCTATCTGGGAGAACCCGAGGATTATCCCCGAGTCTTCGTCGGAGGATTTCGCCTCGGATCGTCCCCCGCAGGAAACTAAACCCGCGAAAAGCGCCGCGGCGCACAGGAACGTGCCGAAAATACGAAGAGGAATACGTCCGGTAATTTCACGGGACCAGGGAATCGTCTTGTGCTTCTTTGCCTTCATTCAATCCGCTCCGTCGCCAGCGTTAACGTTAACGCCATTATACACCGGCAATACGAGGGCCGCAAGGAAAATGAGGCGACGGTCGGGTCGGGACCCGGCCGGGACAAAACCCGGGCGCCGCGTCCTGCGTCCGCCGTTCCGGCGAAACTAGAGCCGTTCGGCGATAAGCTTCAGGAGCTGGTCGCGTCCCGTTTTTTTCGAGGCCGAAGTGACGGGGATGAGGTCGGTGGAGCGATTGAAGATGACGGACCATTTTTTCAGCACGTTACGGAGCTCGTTGGAGCCCAGTTTGTCCGCCTTGGTCCCCACGATGATTACCTCTTTTCCGAGGTTCTCGAAATACTCGACCGATTGCTTTTCGATGTCCCCGGGAAGGCGACGCATGTCGATCAGGAAGAAAATCGTCTTGAGTTCCCCTCGCGTCTGCGCGTATTCCGCGAGCATGCGGTCGAAGGCGATCTGCTCGTCCGCGGAGCGCTGGGCGTAACCGTAGCCCGGCAAGTCCGCGAGGCAAAAGGCCTTGTTGATAAGGAAGAAGTTGATGAGCCGGGTCATGCCGGGCCGGGAGCCGGTTTTCACCAGGGACTTGCGGTTCACGAGGGTATTGATGAGCGAGGATTTTCCCGCGTTGGAGCGGCCGAAAAACGCGAACTCGCTGACGTTGAGGGAAGGATAACCTTCGCGCTTCGCGGCGCTTTT
>QKCE01000196.1 GCA_003245785.1 Spirochaetales bacterium
GACGGCGTAATGGGATTTGGGGTGGGCAGGCTTCTCCTCGATGCTCAATGCCTTCCCCTCATCGTTGAATTCCACCACGCCGTACGCGGCGGGATCCTTGACGTAATAGCCGAAAATCGCGCCGCCGCCCTCGGTTTCTATCTTTTTCACGGTATCCCGGAGCGTATCGCCGAAACCCCGCCCGTAAAACACGTTATCCCCGAGCACGAGGGCGCAACTGTCCCCGGCGATAAAATCCTCGCCCACGATGAAAGCGTCGGCGAGGCCGCGCGGGGATTCCTGCACCGCGTATTCGAAGCGCATGCCGAGCCAGGAGCCGTCTCCGAAAAGCTCCCGAAAGACGGAAATATCCCTGGGCGTCGAGATGATGAGCACTTCGCGGATACCCGACAGCATGAGAACCGAGAGGGGATAATAAATCATCGGTTTGTCGTAAAGCGGTAAAATCTGCTTTGAAACGGCCTTGGTAATCGGGTATAACCGGGTGGCCGACCCGCCCGCAAGGATGATGCCTTTCATATTCGCTCCTGCACTAACCGCACTTCGTTCCCGGCTGAATATCGGTCAGGCAGTTCGCCTGTCCGCACGGAAAAAACCGGGATGAGCCAATGATATCATACTCCGATTTCTGGGACAACTCGGGGACCGCGGAATGGGCCGCCCCGGGTACGCCCGCCGCGTTCATCGATGAATCGGCCGCTCCCTATCTTTCGTACCGAGTCGATAAAAAAGGGAACGGTTAATAAAAACAGCCCGGCCAAGCGACCGGGCTGTTTTACCCATCGGGAGCCCTTACAGGTCCATGATGTAGGTTTTGATCGGCGGAAAGCCGTTGAATTCGACCGAGGCGTAGCTGGAGGTGTAGGCGCCCGTGGAAATCCAGTACAGGCGGTCGCCGATCTTGAGGTCGAGGGGAAGCTTGTATTTGGCGTCCTCGTACATGATGTCCATGCTGTCGCAGGTCGGGCCCGCCAGGATTACCTCGCCGTATTTGGCCTTCGGGTGCTCCTCGGCGGTAACCACGGGGTATTTGATCGACTCGCCCAGGGTTTCGATGAGGCCGTTGAACTTGCCGGTATCGCAATATACCCAGCGGTAGAGGGCGGTGTTGTTCTTGCGGGAGATGAGCACGACCTCGGTAATGAGCACGCCGGAGTCACCCACGAGGGAACGTCCTGGCTCGAGCACGATCTCGGGCATCTCGTCCCCGAAATCTTCCCGGAGGTAACGGGTGATTTCCGAGGCGTATTCCGAAAGATCGTTGGTGGCCTGGACGTAATTCGCGGGAAAACCGCCGCCCATGTTGATCATCTGGAGGCGGATTCCTTCCTCTTCCTCGAGACTCGTCATGAGGTATTTCGTCTTGGCGATGGCGTCGTTCCATTGGCCGATATCCCGCTGCTGGCTTCCCACGTGGAAGGAGATGCCCCAGGGGGTCAGCCCTAGGTCTCGGGCTTGAACGAGAAGATCGTAGGCCATGTCCGGGTGGCAGCCGAATTTGCGCGAAAGCGGCCAGTCGGCGGTGACTGAGTTTTCGACCAGGATACGCACGTAAATCCTCGAACCCGGGGCTTCCCGCGCGATGTTCTTCAGGTCTTCCTTGCTGTCCGTGGCGAACATCCTGATGCCCTTTTCGTAGAAATAGGCTATGTCCTTCGATTTTTTGATGGTATTTCCGTAGCTGATGCGCTCGGGGAGGACCCCGAGGCCCAGTACCTTATCCAATTCGTATCTGGAGGCTATGTCGAAATTCGAGCCGAGCTCGTTGACGAGCGAGATCACCTGCGGATGGGGATTGGCCTTGACCGCATAATAGATCTGCGCGAAAGGAAAGGAATTCTGCAGTTTGATGAAGTTTTTCTTGATCGTTCGCAGGTTTACCACCACGCAGGGCGTTTCGAGTTTTTCCGAAAACTCGAGAAAACGGTGCCATTCGGCGTCACCGATAAAATCTTCTCTGTTCAATTCGTTTTATTGCTCCCCCTTGGAATTACGCCGGCAAGCCGGCTTTATAGGCGATTTTCTCACCGCCAAAGCAACGAGAATGATTTTTTGCAATATAATCCCCACCCCCCGTTGTGTCAATCAATCCAAAGGCGGATAATGCGAACATGACGGTATTTTTTCAGGTTTTTTCCCTGTTTCTCATAATGGCGGCCGGGTGGGCCTTCGCGCGGAAGGGGTACCTCGGGCGTGAGACGGTCCGGGGCATTTCGAGCCTCATCCTGAAGCTTTCCATGCCCTGTCTCATCCTGGTTTCCCTGCAGAAGCCCTTCTCCCCGGAGCTCCTCTCGGTCTCGATCGCGACCATCGTCGCCGCGACTGTATTCTACGGGGTAACTATCGCCTTGGGCTATCTTGCCGTGGCGCTTCTACGGACGCCGGTACGCCAGAGGGGCGTTTTCGCCTTCGCCCTCGCCTTTTCGAACTGCGGTTTCATCGGCTTTCCCGTGGTAGCCTCGATTCTCGGGCAGGACGCCATATTTATCGTCGCGATCCACAACATCCTTTTCAACCTCCTCGTATTTTCCGCGGGGGTGCTGATGGTGTCGAGGGGCGAGAAGGGAGAGAATGCCGATTCCGAAGGGGTTGTCGTCCCCGGGAGGACCCGACGGGGGCTTCCGATCTCGCAAATATTCAACCTGAACGTGCTCGCCACGGTCGCGGGTTTCGTTCTTTTCGTGTCTTCCGTGAGCATTCCCCGGATATTGCTCATTCCCATGGAAAGCCTCGGGTCCCTTACCACGCCCCTGGCGATGATAGTGACCGGGGCTTTGCTCGCGAGAACCCCCGTGAAGGCCGCGATCGGCGATTGGCGGGTCTTTGCCGTTTCCTTCCTCCGCCTCGCGGGCTTCCCGTTTATCGCCGCCCTGGCCCTCCGGCAATTCGGTATCGGCGGCGACCTTCGCGTCATCTCGATTATCCTCGCGGGCATGCCCGCGGCCTCGAATACCGGAATAATCGCCGAGGTCTACGGGG
>QKCE01000247.1 GCA_003245785.1 Spirochaetales bacterium
CCTTCCTGGGGGGGAACATTACCGTCAGCCCCCTCACCTTCCTTGACCGGACGGGTCGCCACACGCCGGTAGTCCTGGAGCTGTCGAGCTGGCAGCTCGCGGACCTTCGCGGCCGCTCGCTCCTGAAGCCCCGGATCGCGATCCTGACGCCGGTCATGCCGGACCACCAGAATTGGTACGGCGGCATGGAGCCCTACGTGGCTGACAAGAAGGTAATCTACGACGACATGGGGGAAGGCTCCGATCTCCTGTGCAACCGGGACGACCAATGGGGAGCGGTCTTCGCCGGGGAAACCCGCGCGCGGGTCCGCTGGTATTCCGCCAAGCCCCTTGACGGCGGGGAAGGCGCCTGGCTTGAGGCGGACGGCACGGGGTTCATGCGCCTCGCCGACGGGGAAGAGCCTATCCCCATACTGCCACGCCAGCTCGCGGTTCCCGGAACCCACATGCGGCAGAACCTGCTGAACGCCGCCCAGGCCCTGGTGCTCTACGGGGCGGAACCGGCGAGGGTCGCGGACGCGCTTTCGCGCTTTCACGGCATCGCCCACCGCCTCGAGTTTTTCCACGAAGAGCGGGGCGTCCGGTTTTATAACGATTCCGCGGCGACCATACCCGAAGCGGTCGCGGCGGCCCTCGAATCCTTCTCCTCCCCCGTCGTGCTCCTTACCGGGGGCACCGACAAGAAACTCGATTTCGCCCCCCTCGCGGACGCCGCGGGGCGCGCGAAACGGATCATACTCCTCGCGGGCACGGGGACCGACAAGCTCGTTCCCCTCCTCCGCGCCAGGGGGATTCCCTTCGACGGCCCCCTCCCCGATCTCGCCTCCCTCGCGGCGGCGGCCCGGGAGCGGGCGGAAAGCGGCGACGTGGTGCTTTTTTCACCCGGCGCCACGAGTTTCGGCATGTTTCTGAACGAATTCGACCGGGGCAACAAATTCAGGGACGCGGTGACCGGAAAATAGTGGCGTCCCGGGGAAACGGGACTATACTGGGAATATGAAAAAGTATGCGTTCCTGCTCGTTCCCCTCGGCGCGGTGCTTGCCGCTTCCCTTCTCCTATTCACGACCCTCGACTGGAAGGTGTTCGACCTCTTCCTCAGGGCCTTGCCGCCCCTTCGGGAAAGCCCATCGGTTCTGCTCGTCAATATCGACGACGTGTCCATCGAGAAGGTCGGCATTTGGCCCTGGACCCGGGATATCATGGCCGACGCGGTGGTGTTCCTGCGGGAAATCGGCGCGGAAACCGTCGTCTCCGACTTGAGCTATCTCGACGCGAGCCCCATGGGAATCGACTCGGAATACCTTCAAACTTCCATACCCGCGAAGCTCGACGCCGAGTTCGCCGGGATCGACGACACGGTGTCCCAGGTGCTGGACGCCTTCGCGGACGGGCGGCTCAAGGCGCGCGACGCGGAAGACATGAAACGGGGCATCCTCGAGTACAACGGCACGGCCCGGGCCGAAATCGAAAAATCCGTCGCCTTCGTCGCCCGCGACCTGGACGAATACTTCGCCGGGACCCTCAGGCTCTTCGGGGACTCCTGGCTCACCCTCACGATGATCACCCCTGACGATATAGTGGGGGACGACAAATCCTTCGACATGACGCCCTACGACCCCCAATGGCTCCAGGAACGCCTGGCGCTCAAGGGAGCGGCAGTCGACGGCGACACCCTTACGCCGGACAACCCCGGCATGACCCCGGCGATACGGAAGCTGCTGGAGAGCGCCAGGGGGGCGGGCTTCGTGAACGCCCTGTCGGATCCCGACGGGTACCGTCGCCGAATCCGGCTCGTGATGAAACAGGGCGGAGTCTATTACGGTCAACTCGCGTTCATGCCCCTTCTCGAGCGGCTCGGCAACCCCCGGGTGGAGATAACGAACCGGGCCATCACGTTGAGGGGCGCGACCCTCGACGGAAAGGCCCAGGACATCGAAATACCCCGGACGACCGACGGGTCCACCCTCATCCATTGGCCCGCGAAACCCTTCTCTTCCTACAACTCGATTTCCGCCTGGAAACTCATTTCCTACGGGCTCATCGAGTCGAGCCTCGTGAAAGACATGAGAACCCTGGAAGAGAACGGTTTCTTCGGGTTCTGGGGCACGAACCCGACCCCGCTCGCCCTCCACGACGAGGCGGCGGCCTTGCGCGAGAAGGCCGTCGCGACCGGGGACCAGGACGCGACCCGGGAATGGGCGGACAAACGCGCCGAGTTTTTCGGGGCCGCCTCGCGCTTCGCCTCCGAGGGCTACGAAACCGAGATTCTCTCCGCCGTGGCGGAGGACGACGAGGCCACCCGGGACTACGTGAAGGCGAACCTCGCGACGGTACGCGCGGAATTCGCCGAGATGTCGGCTATCCGCGACGAAGTCGCCGCCAAGGCAAAAGGCGCGCTCTGCATCCTCGGAATGACCGCGACCTCCACCACCGACGTGGGACTCACCACCTATCAGGAGGACTTTCCCAACGTAGGCGTGCACGCGACCCTCGCCAACATGATCCTCTCGCGGGACTTTCTCGACGACGCCCCGCCGGCCGTATCGGTCGTCATCGCGCTCCTGGTCTCGGGCCTGCTCGCCTTCGCGATAAAGCGCTTCGATACCCGCGCCTCCATGTATTCGGGCTTCGGCGCGATGGCCGCGACGGTATTGCTCCTGCTCTTGTATTTCCGGGTGACGCGTCGGTACGTCGGGGTTACGGTGCCCCTCGCCTCCACGGGCATTACCTTCCTCACCCTCACGGGCATCAACTTCTTCACTACCCTCAGGGAAAAGTCCTTCCTTCGCTCGGCCTTTTCCCGCTACCTCTCCCCGGAGGTGATCTCGGAAATCATCAACGACCCGTCCAAGCTCAACCTCGGCGGCGAAAAGAGGGAGATGACGGCGATCTTCACGGACCTGCAGGGCTTTTCCGGGATTTCCGAGAAGATGGACCCGGCGGATCTCGTTAACCTCCTGAACCGCTACCTGACCGCCATGAGCAATATCATCCTCGAAAACCGGGGCACCATCGACAAGTACGAGGGCGACGCGATCATCGCCTTCTTCGGGGCGCCGATCCGGACGGAGGACCATGCCGCCCTCGCCTGCCGTTCGGCGATCCGGATGAAACGCCTCGAAGCGGACCTCAACCGGGCAATCATGGCCGAGAACCTGAGCCCCGAGCCGCTTTTCACGCGGATCGGCATGAATACCGGCGACATGATCGTCGGGAACATGGGAACGCCGAATAAAATGGATTACACGATCATGGGAAACGCGGTCAATCTCGCGTCGCGACTGGAGGGCGTGAACAAGCAATACGGTACCGGGGGCATCCTGATAAGCGAGTCGACGCAAAAATCGATCGGGGACGGGTTTCTTACGCGCCGCCTGGACCGAGTGCGGGTCGTGGGCGTCCGGACGCCCCTGAGGCTGTATGAACTCCTTGATTTGAGGGAAAACGCGACGGAAGAGACGGTGGAACGCGCCGCGAAGTGGGAGAAAGCGATGGACCTGTTCGAAAAACGGGACTACCCGGGCGCGCGCGCCTTGTTCGAGGGGTTCCCGGAAACGGACCGTTGCGCGGCCCTGTACGCCGGGCGCTGCCGCGAATACGAAAACGCGCCGCCCAAAGCGGATTGGGACGGCGTGTTCAATCTATCGCAAAAATAGGCGCTGTTGCCGTTTATTCGGAATCGACCCACTCGAGCTCGTCGGTAGCCTCGCTCGCCCGGGTGGACGCGGTCGAGACGTTCGTCCGGGCGGGGCCCGTTTCGCCGGTCACGGAGGTGCCGCTCGCCATGGATCCCAGCTTTATGCCCGGGCCGGCGGCCAGGGCCGCGGCGAAGAGAGTGTCGACGGAGTCCTTCTGCAGGGCCTTGACGGTTACCGTCTTGTCCCCGCTCACCAGCACGACGCTCGAGTTCAATCCGGTGCTGAGGGCGGTACCCGCCTTGAGGACCATTCCCGCGGTCACCGCGGTCCAGGTCCCCTTCGTGATTTCCGCCTCCACCTTGCCGGTGACGGTCTTTACCGTATAGTCCTTCGCGGTTTCCGCGGCGAGGGCCGCCGCGGCAAAAATCAGGCCAAACGCGATCAGCGCCGCTATTAACTTTTTCATTGGTATTCCTCCTCGAATCTTCGTTGGCGCGAATTCTTGCGGTATCGCGCGGAAATACCTTTCTTACTTACTAAAGTATACACCGCCGATACCCCCTTTATCCGCGATAGCCGAAAATTCTTCGCGAATTTTACACTTCTGCATCGTCGCCTTCCCCGTCGTCTCTCCGTCCCCCGGGAAGGCAGAACGGAGGCGCGGACTGCCGGTCGTTCCCCTTGGAGGGCGCGTCGGGTTTCCCGGGCGCGGGAGAAGCGGGATTGTTTCCGGTTGACTCCGTTCCGCGAGCCGCCGCCGCGAAGGCGGTCCCGGTGGTTCCCGCGGGGTCGGCACTTGTCGGGGTGTCGACGCTTCCCAAACTTCCTTCGGATTTCTCGGAACCGGTAACCGCTTCGCTTTCGTCTCCCGAATCGGTTGCCCTTTCCTTCGCGACGCTGCTAACCCTGTCGTTTGCCTTGGCAACCGCTTCCCGATGCCTGGACACCAGGGAGGCGACGGACGAGGCGGCCGGCGGGACGGCGGAAGCGCCCGTTTCTCCGGAGAGATTCCCGGGAGTCGAACGTTCGGGCGTTTCGTCCGGAACCGAAACGGGATTGGAAGGAGTCCGAAGACTTGCGGGCAAGGCGACGAAGCCCAAGGGAGAGGTCCCGGCGGAGGATGGAAGGCTGACGCTCGCGGCCGTGGACGCGGCCTTCGTCGCCGAAGCGGTCGCTACCGCCCTGGTAGAGGACACCGTCGCGAGGGAGGCGTAAACCGGCGTACCGGCCGTTACCGAGTAGCTGCCGCCCGACGTGTAACTCCGCGTCAGGGTCACCGTCGTCGTTCTGCTTACGTTGTCTGTCGCCGTAAGGGTTATGGTCTGGGAGGCGTCGCCCTCGGACATGACGGCGAGTCCGGTAATGGTCGAGCCGTCGAAAGAGCCGACCGAGGAGACGGCCGAAGCCAAGCCGCTCCCGGTAACGGTCGCGGATTCATCCGGATCGGCGGTGCCCGAGCCAACGGTTAGGGTCGTGCCGTTGAGAGCCGTCGCGAGCCCCGAAGTGTCGATGGTCGGGGCCAAGGTGTCGTGGACGAAGCCCACGCTTATCTGGCTCGAGGCGTTTCCCACTTCGTCGATGGCGTAAAACAGACCCGAGACATTGGTGGATGTCGGGGTAAACGTAAAACTCGCGGCCGCTGTCCCCGTTGAGGTCTTCGCGTACCCGGCGAGGCCTGCGACTTCGTCGGCGGTGCCGTCGTCCGCGTCGGACGGCGTGATGGTCAGCGCGGTACTATCGGTCTTGTAGTAGAGCGTCGCGGCGGTACCGATACCGCTATAATACCCGCCCGAGGAGCTCGTGGCGGTGACGGAAGTCACGTCCGGTCCGGAGTTGTCCACGATGACCGTCGCGCTTTCGCCGCTCGCCAAGGCAGCGTTACCCGCGGTATCCGTCGCCGAGCCCGAGGCGACGTGGAAGGAGATCAAGCCGTCGCCGCCCGCGGCGGTCAGCGTTACGTTACGGGTGGCGCCCGTACCGCTTACCGCGACGGTCGGAGTCTCGGCGGTGCCGGTGGTCGTGACGATTATGTACGTAGTCTTTGTGGCGGAGGAAAGTAGCACGGAATTATACCCCGAATAGGTTACGGTAAACGTAGCCGTGCCGCCGGATTTTACCGGGTTCGCGGTTACGCTCGAAACCGTTACGGTGGGAAGGGTCGTGTCGACCGTAAAAGCCGCGCTCAGGGAGCTCGACGCGGCTACGTTGCCCGCCGAGTCCGTCGCGAATCCCGCGGCGAGGTTGATTTTGATCGTACCGTCCCCCGTAAACCCGGAGAGGGTTACCGTGCGGACCAAATCGTCCGTACCGGACACCGCGACGGCGCTCGCGTCGGCGTCATCGGTCAAGGTCTTTTCCACGAGCCCTTGCAGGGTCGCGTTGTCCACCACGGTGCCCTCGGAGAAGGTAAGGCTGAAGGATACCGATTCCGAACCGTTCACCAGGGTCTCCGAGGGGCTCCCGATGGTAACCGTCGGGGCTATCGTGTCCACGGTGAACGCGTCGCTCGCCGAACTTTGCACCGCGACGTTACCCGCCGAGTCCGTCGCGAATCCCGCGGCGAGGTAGATTTTTATCGTGCCGTTTCCCGTAAACCCGGAGAGGGTGACCGTGCGGGTCAACGCATCGTCGCCGGTCACCGCGACCGTGGCGGCTGCCGCGCCGCCCGTAGCCGTTTTTCTCACGAGCGCCTGCAGGGCCGTATTGTCGACTACCGTGCCCTCGGAGAAGGTCAGGGTATAACTGACAGAACCGGATGCGTTCACCGCGGTAACCGAAGGCCCGGCGAAGGTTACCGTCGGCGGGGCCGTGTCCACGGTGAACGTCGCGCTCTCGGCGCTGGCCGGGGCCACGTTGCCCGCCGCGTCCGTCATCGTGCCCGCGGCGATATGGAAGGAAAGCGTTCCGTTCCCGGTAAAGGGCGTCAGCCTGAGCGTGCGGGTCGCGCCGGATCCCGTAATGTCCGCGGTGGCATCCGCGGTGCTCCCGGTTCCCGGGGTAAGCACGACGTAGCCTTCCAGGGCCGAGTTGGAAAGGGACGGTACTTGGTCGAAGGTAAGGGTGTATTCAAGAGAACTCGAACCCTTCACGAGGGTCGTCGCGGGACTGGCAATCGTCACCGTCGGCGGAACGCTGTCGTAGGTAATCGAGGTCGTCGCCGTTTTTGATGCGGTATTCCCGGCCCGGTCGCTCGCGTCGATCTTATACGTCAAAGCCCCTTGCGTATCCCCTTCCTGAAGCTCATAGGTCGCGGTATACGGTGAAGCGGAGCCGCCCACCGTGGCGTCCTCGCCCGCGACCTTTACCGTCGGCAGTCCCGAAAGGGTCGAACCGCCCGTATCCGTGAGCGTGAAGGTTACCTGCGCGACGTCTTCCGCCTTGGCGTATCCGTCGGTTCTTCCCTGGATGGAGAACGCAGGTGTCCCGATAACCGGCGCAGTCCTGTCGAGCAGGATTCCGGTCGACCCGCTTATCGTGTCCATGTCGTTTCCGGCCTGGTCCTGTACGTCTACCGTATAGCCGAGCGTGCCTTCGGGAACCGTACCGTCCATCTCGAGGCTCGCGGTATAGTCGGGGTAGTCCCCGGTCACTTCGGCCGAAACCCCGCCGATCGTTACCGTCGGGGCGCCGGAAAGTTTCCCCGTATCCTCGCTCACCGAGATCGGGAAGGTTATGGAGTCTCCCGCCTTCGCGTAACCGGCATCTCCCGTTGAGCCTACCGTCCCGATCGCGCCGATCGAGGCGGAAGGCACGACGGTGTCCCGATACACGTAAAGCGTGTTGGCCGAGGTCTCCGTCGAAAGATCGGTCCAGTTGCCGTTTTCGTCGCCGACCCGGATCTGAAGGCGGAACCAACCGTCCGCGGCGGCGCCCAGGGAGTAATCCGTCTCGTCGAGGTAGTCGAGAACCGTGTCCGAGCCGGTGGACGCGTCCAGCGCCGTGCCGGAAGACGAACCGGAGGACCAGGGGGTCTCGATGACGACGAGCTGGGTCACGCTCTGGTCGTCCGTGGCGTCCACCTCCAGGGTCACGTCGTTCGACCCCGCGTAGCCGGTACCCGAGCTCTCGATGCCCTTGGCGTTCACGAGTTTGAACGAGTTGATGACCGGGGCGGAATCGTCGATACCGCTCCCGGTCTGGAAGAACCAGGAAAAATCGTCCGTCATCCTGTTGCCCTCGAGGTCGGTGATTTTCGAGGAAAGGGTCACGTTGACGGTGCTGTATCGGTCGTGATACTCGCCGCTCTTGAGGGTAAGGGAGAGCGAGCGCCCGGATACGGCGACGTCGAAGCGGTCTTCCACGTGGGTCGGTTCGACGTCGGTATCGGTACCGTTGAGGAGATAGGTCTTGATCGAGGTAATCTCTATCAGCTTTCCCTCGCCGAGATCATCCGCGGTCACCGGGCTTATCGGCTCGTTGAACATCACGACGATGCTTTTGTTGATCAGGTTGTCCTGGGTCCCCGAGTAGGGAAACCAGGTCATGGGATAGGGCCGGCGGTCGAACAGGGGAACGATGGAGAGGCCCGAGACCGCCTTGTTTACCGTGGCGGAAGTGGATTTCGAGGAGGAATCGGCGAAGGACACCGCGTCGCCGTTCGTTCCGGTGGCGCCCGTCGAGTCTTGGTACGACCAGCCGAGAAAGGTGTATTTCTCCGAAACCGTCGTCGTGATATTGAAGGAGACGCCGACTTTCGCGGTCACGACGCCGAGGGGACTCGTCACGCCCATGGCGTCGTCCTCCGCCCCTATAGAAATCGACACTTCCTCGGCGTTTGCCACGTCGACGTCGTGGCGCATTTGATCCTTCAAGTCCTCGCTGCCCGTCATGAAATTGTCGCAGCCCCCGAGGACCGCGAGAAAGGCGGTGGCCAACAAAAAGAAAGATACGTTTTTCATGCGCTTTGTCATGGCTTTTTCCTTCGTCTGATTCGAGACTTCGCGAAAGATCGGATGAATGCGGAAAGACCGGTTATGCCCGTAGCGATCAGCGCGAGGACCCCGAAGGTCCGGAAATTGCCGATCGGGCGGGTTGGCTCTTCTTCCGAAAGGGATTCCGTATTGGGTGTCGCCGGGGCGGAAGCGAGCGCGGGCTCGGTTTCCCCTTCCTGCGCGATTCCCCGCAATATCGGGACGATGGAAGGTTTTTCGGCGACGGCCGCGGAGGGCTTGGGCTTGGGCTTGGTCGTCCCGGCGGGTTTCGACCCCGTCGCGGGAGCGTCGGCGGCAGGGAGTGTCGGTTCCGTTTCCGCGGCAAGCGCTTCGGATACCGGAGGTTCGGCCGGTTCCGGCACGGAGGGCGCGTCGGGGGCGGGCATCGCGCCCTCGGTTACGGCCGTCGCGGAAAGGTTCGTTTCGTCCCCGACGGGAGGTTCCGACGGCGCGACGGGAAGCGGGGCGACCGGCTCAGGCACGACGGTCGGCTTCGACGGGGCGAGCGCCGCGATCGGCGCGTCGGGTACCGGCGTCGGCGCGAGCGGTTCGGGAAGAGGCGCGGCCGGTTCGGGTTCGGTTGACCCGGGCTCCGCCTTTGCGGTTTCGACCGGAACGGCCGGGGGCTCCAGAGTCCCGGATTCCTCCCCGCTTGGGGGTTCGGCGCCCTCGCCCGCCTTTTCGGCGCCGGCCAACAGGTCCGTCAGGGAAATAAGGCTTTCCGGGGTCTCGTCCTTCGCCGCCGGGGCGGGCTCGGCGGCCAGGAGATCGAACGGGGTAGCCGGAGGCACCGCGTCCATCGAAGGCGTTTGTTCCTCGCCTTCATCCTTCTTTTCGGGGACCGTCGCCGCGGGCCGGACCACGCTCAGCATCGACGCGAGACCGGAGGGTTCGGCGGGGGAAACGGCGGCGGGCGCCGGTTCCGGCGGTTTGGCTTGCCTGTCGTCGGACGCGGGCGCGACCTCCCCGGTTTCCGGCGCCGTTTTGGCGGGCTCGGGGCGTTCCGCCGTCTCGGGGACCGGCTCCTTGGCGGGCTCGACCGACGGTGACGCCTCGGCTACCATGGCGTTTTTCTCCGCCGCCGGGGCCGTCGGCTCCGGAGAAGCCGCCTTCGGGGGAACGCTCCACGCGGTGGTCGCGAGACGGTCGGAGAAGGACCAGGCGCGGCCCTTGTTCTCGAAGAAGGACCCGAGATAGGAATATTTCAGCGCCATGGCGGGATCGGCGGCGCGAAGCCGGGCGTAAAGGGCGTCCGACTTTTGGAAATCGTTCATTTCGTAATTGCAGCGGGCGGCTCCCAATAGGGCAACGGGGTTCGAGGCGTCGAGGGACAGGACGTAGGCATAGCAGGAAAGGGCGTCGCCGTATTTTTGCTCCACGAAGGCCACGTTGCCCAGGTTCGCCCAGGCATCGGGGTCGTTTCTTTTTGCGGCGGCCGAGAACTCCGCGCGGGCTTCGTCGAGCATTCCGGATCGCCCGTAGAGGATCCCGAGCCGGTTTCTCGTCTCGGCCGTATCGTCCTTGGCCAGGGCCTCGCGGTAGCTTTCGATTTGCGGCTTTATCATCGAGGCGAGACAGGAGTCTACCGAGGTATCGATCGCCGCGATCAGGGCCTTCTCGTCGGGCAGGGCAAAGCGCGACTCCGCGGCGGGGATGCTCACGGGCGGGTAGGTCTTCCACGCCTCCTCGAGGGGATACAGCCTCGCCTCGGACCGCGCCGACGCGTCGCCCCATTCCTTCATCCCGATCCGCCAGGCCTTGCTGAAGCCTTCCTTCGTGAGGGTTATCTCGACGGGAAGCCAGGCCTTGCCCCCGCGATAGATCAGCTGGTCCGGGGCGTAAAAGCCTTCCTTCGCCTCGGCCTCGGTCATCCCGGTATCGATCGCCGTATAGATATGGCCGGGTATCGTGATGAAGGCGGTTTTCACCCCGACCGCCTCCATCAGCGAGCAATAGAGGATGGAGAGGTCGTCGCAGTCGCCGCCCCGATACATCAGGGTTTGGTAAGGATACTGCAGGAAGTCGACTGAATCCGCCGAGCCCGCGTTGTCCTCGTAGGCGCTCGCGGGGTCGATAACGTAGTTGATCCCGAAGACGTCGAGGGCCTCGAACATGCCGATGGCGGTTTGCACCGGGTCGGGGAGCCCCGCGCGTTTCCGCCGGTTCACCGTCGAGGCGACGTATTTCGAGAACCAGAGCGCAGAGGGGTCCTTGGAGGACGCGAAGGCCGCGGCGCGCCGGTCGTCCGTCCAGGACATGGCGTTGCGGTTGAAAAGCGGGACGTTGACCGGAATCCTGGCGGTGCGCTTGCTGCCGAGCACGCGGTATTCGACGATCAGGGTGCCGTCGCCCTGGGTTCTCTCGTTCATGTCGAGCAACGACTCGTTGAAGAAGGCCTTGAGCTCCACGTCGACGCTGTCGCCCGCCGCCAGGGTATCCTTCTCCCCGCAAAGCTTGGGCTGTTCCATGTAATGGTCCATGAAAAAATAGGCGCGCAGGTCCGTAACCGCCGTCGGCTCGTCGTTCGTTATCCTCACGATGCCGAAGGCGTTCACGTCGTACCAGGAATAGAAAACCGGGAAGACCGGGTCAATCCGGGTCACCTCG
>QKCE01000116.1 GCA_003245785.1 Spirochaetales bacterium
ATTTTATAGAGCTTCTTCACCTTATCCTCCTTATATACGTAATGTCCCATGAACATTATATATCGTATAATATTATTATACCAACACCATGAATCAAGGTCAAGATTTTTTATTTTGCCCGGAACGCAGGGGGTGAACGAACTAGGTTTTGGTGGTCACCCCGGAAAGCACGTCGAGCGGAGACGTGGTTAGTTTGGCAGGACGGGTTTTGTCGTCTCATGGGGAACGTATCATCCGTCGACCGTCCCAACCCGCCCCGAGTTTCTGCATGGGTCCTTCCGGGTTTTGATAAAAGCGCCGATTCAAGCCCTCGCGAGCCCTTCCCGGGGCCGTTCGGCCTATCTGGGCAAAACCGCGAGGCTGTAGTAAAGGTTGTCCCCGGGACTGTACCAACGACGCGCGATGAACGCGCCATGCAGGGTCATGGAGTAGGTTTTCGAGCTCCCCGAAACGGTCGGCTCGGATATTTCCGGCAACAGGGCGCCAATCGCGTTCATGTCCGCGTAGCCCGGCGCCGAGGCCGGCGAGGCCGATACCCGTACGCTTCCCACGGCGGCAGCGAATCCGTTTCCCTTTGGCGGTTTGGAAACCCAAGCCGGCAGCCCATCCTTGCCGAGCCCGTCGTCGATCGAAACCCGGGGCACCTTGAAGGAGGATTTACCCGTGATCCGCACCACCGCGGCGGTGCCGTTTCCGGTTTGGGAGACGTCCAGTACCTTCATGCGGTCGAGCAGGTTGACGCTGTAATCCTGATCGTAACCCAGTTCCGACCTGACCATCGTCCCTCCCGATACCCCGGCAGAAACGGTATACCGTACTTCAACGCGTTCCCGCATCGAAACCTGCCCGGCAACTCGCATCAGGCAATCAGAAAGTTCCTTCTCGCGAGAAGCCCCCGAGGGGGCGCTCGCGAAATACGTATCGGCCGACAGGGTATCCTTCGCTTCGCCGATATCGGCCGAAGGATACCTGCCCGACGACATGCATCCGGAGAAAGCGAGCGCCAGAACCGACGCCCCGAAAACCGCGATCGCCGCTCTCGTGCCATTCATGATTCCGCCCTCCCTTCTCCCGTTTTAAAACTTATTTCGCGGTCTCCGCGTCGAGGAACTTGAGCGCTTCCTTGGCCTTGAAGTCGGCGAAGGCGGCGGCCTCGTTGCGCACGAATTCGCCGGTGACGTTCTCGAAGCTCTTACCGACGTTTTCCTTGGGCATGGAGACGAGTGCGAAAACCCCGCCTTCCTTGTCGACCCAGGTTTCCTCGATTTCGGAACCCACGATGCTCTGGTCGGAAACCTGCTTCGAAATGTTCTCGAAGTAGGAAAGCGCCTGGGTATTGTCGCCCTCGCCGGACTCGTTATAGTAGTTGGTCAGGGCGTTCTTCACGTTGGTTCCCACCCATCGGGAAATTTCGTCGCGGGCGGAAGCGGCGGCGGCGGTCTTGGCCATCTGCCGGTTGGCGAGCTTGGAGTACCCCACGGAATAGAAGGTTTCCGTGCTCTTCGGGGTCTTGTTCACCCAGTCGGGCATCGGAACGCCGTCGGCGCCGATGATTTTCGATACGGCGACGGTATCTTCCGACTTTTCCTTCGGCGCGGACGCGCAGGATACGAAAACCGCCGAAACCAGGGAAACAAGCGCAATTGCCGTGACAATCTTCTTGAACATACTTTCCTCCTCGAAACTTCGCTTTCCTACGGAAAGCTCGTTGGACGATTCCTCGAAACTTCGCTTTCCTACGGAAAGCTCGTTGGACGACCCAGCGGAGTCTCGCCCCTTCAGGGATTTCGCGAAGACAACCGAGAATCGTCACCGTCATTATGCGTACGAAAAAAGTCTAGCACATGGACGGTTACTAAACAAATTCGGGAATCGTATGTGTCACCGAGGCGGAGTTTTTTTATTGAAGCCCGGATTCCTCGACGAAATGGCTTCTCGTAAGGCGTTCCGCGTCGTAAAGCATCGGCTCGGGCACCCCGTACGCCGCCTCCAGCGCGGCGGGCGTGAGTACCTCCTCGGGCGTCCCCATCTCGATCGTCCTGTCGGGGTAAAAGAGCATCGCCGTATCGGCGTATTTCCGGGTCAGCGCCAGTTCGTGCAGTGACACGAACACGGAAACGCCGGTTTCGCGATGCAAATCCCGGAAGAAGGCGAGGGCTTTCTCCCGTTGGCGGCTCTCCATCGCGAACATAGGCTCGTCCATCATGATCGTTTTCGAGCCGTAAAGGGCGGAAAACGCGAGAAGGGCCCGCTGAAGCTCTCCTTTCGAAACTGCGCCGATCGATCTCGTCCGGAGGGATTCCAATTCGAAGGCCCCCAGGACCTCCGCGAGGAAGGACGGGGTCTTTCGCGTCGCGTCGTGGCCTCCCGAACCGAGAACCTGTTCCAATAAATCGCCGATTTTGGGACTTTGCTCCGCTGAGGCGTCGATTTCCATATTTTGGTAAATAAATGAACAAATCAGGTTGCGCCCGTGCTCGTGCTCCGCGGTAAGGCCCTGTCCGGGGGTCCCCGACTCATCCGCCCATTGCCCGCTCAAAATTCGCGTATTTTCGCCGGCAAGCTCTATTCGCCCCTTCGAGGGCATGAGCCTTCCGCCGGCCAGGAGCATGAACGTCGATTTTCCGACCCCGTTAGGCCCCGTCAAGCTCACGAACCCGCCGGGAATATCCGCCGTAAAGGCGTCAAATACCGGAGTAGCGCCCATTTCGCCCGTTTCGGGGTCGGGCCAGCGGAAGGAAACGTCAAAAAACCGGAGAAGGGGGGCGCTGGAGACGCCCGAAATGTCATCGCTATGGCTCATGGCGGCAGTATAGCATAATTCAATGCCGCGCAAGCGCCTTCCGTCTACTTGAAAAAAAACGGTCATCAGGCTATTTTTAGTCGTTGGATAAGTAAATTTTTACTTATTGGTACCTTCTCACTTCATTTCTTTATTAAGGACGGAAATATGTCTGAGAAAAAGCTCGTTATGATCGACGGCAATACCGCGGCCGGTCACGTGGCTCACGCGCTGAGCGAGGTTATCGCGATCTATCCGATCACCCCCTCCAGCCCGATGGGCGAGGTCGCCGACGAATACTCGGCGAAAGGCAAAAAGAACATCTGGGGAACCGTTCCCGACGTCGTTGAGCTCCAGTCCGAGGCCGGCGCCGCCGGTGCCGTGCACGGCGCGCTCACCACCGGAGCCCTTTCCTCCACCTTTACGGCCTCTCAGGGTCTCCTCCTGATGATCCCGAACATGTACAAGATCGCCGGTGAGCTTACCAGCACCGTCTTCCACATCGCGGCCCGCGCCGTCGCGGCCAGCTCCCTCTCGATCTTCGGCGATCACCAGGACGTCATGGCCTGCCGCCAGACCGGTTGGGCCATGCTTTCTTCCAACAACGTGCAGGAAGTCATGGATCTCGCGGTCATCTCCCATGCCGCGACCCTTGAGTCCCGCGTGCCCTTCCTCCACTTCTTCGACGGTTTCCGCACCTCCCACGAAATCCAGAAGATCGAGGAAGTTTCCTACGAGATCATGCAGAAGATGATCGACGACGAGCTCGTCCGGGCCCACCGCAACCGCGGCCTCACCCCGGAGAATCCCGCCGTCCGCGGAACCGCCCAGAATCCCGACGTGTACTTCCAGGGCCGCGAGGCCGTCAACGAGTACTACCTCAAGGTACCCGCCATCGTTCAGAACGCGATGGATAAATACGCGAAGCTCACCGGACGCCAGTACAAGCTCTTTGAGTACTTCGGCGCCAAGGACGCCGAGCGCGTCATCATCGCCATGGGTTCCGCCTGCGATACCCTCGAGGAAACCGTCGAGACCCTCGTCGCCAAGGGCGAAAAGGTCGGACTCCTCAAGGTTCGCCTCTACCGCCCCTTCAGCGCCGAGCTTTTCGTGAACGCCCTCCCCGCGACCGTGAAGGCCATCGCCGTTCTCGACCGCACCAAGGAGCCCGGCTCTCTCGGCGAGCCCCTCTACGAGGACGTGCGCACCGCCATCGGCGAAATGCACGGCAAGACTCCCTTCTCCGGATACCCCCTCGTGCTCGGCGGCCGCTACGGCCTCGGCTCGAAGGAATTCACCCCCGCCATGGTCGCGGGCATCTACGCCAACCTCGCCGGGGAAAAGAAGAACAAGTTTACCGTCGGTATCGAAGACGACATCACCAACACCAGCATCAAGTACGACGCCTCCTTCCAGCTCGAGGACGCGGGCATGCACCAGGCGATGTTCTTCGGCCTCGGTTCCGACGGAACCGTCGGCGCCAACAAGAACTCCATCAAGATCATCGGCGAGGCGACCGACAACAAGGCCCAGGCCTACTTCGTGTACGACTCGAAGAAGTCCGGCTCCGTCACCACCTCCCACCTCCGCTTCGGCAAGCACGCGATCCGCAAGCCGTACCTGGTCACCCAGGCCGACTTCGTCGCCTGCCACAAGTTCACCTTCCTCGAGAAGTACGACATGCTCGCCAACGCGAAGAAGGGTGCGACCTTCCTCCTGACCAGCCCCTACGGCAAGGACCAGGTCTGGGATCACCTCCCCGTCGAGGTTCAGAAGCAGATCGTCGACAAGGAACTCAAGTTCTACGTGATCGACGCGGTTACCATCGCGAACAACGCGGGCATGGGCGAGCGCATCAACGTCGTCATGCAGACCGCCTTCTTCAAAATCTCCGGCATCCTCCCCGAAGCCGAGGCCGTATCCCTCATCAAGAAGTTCATCGAGAAGTCCTACGGCAAGAAGGGAGCCGACGTCGTCAAGAAGAACATCGACACCATCGACATGGCCCTCGCCGGCGTCGAGAAGGTCGACTACCCGAAGACCGCCTCCTCCAAGCTCAAGATGCTCCCCGCGATGACCACCGACGCTCCCGAGTTCGTCGCCAAGACCCTCGGCACCATCGCCGTCAACAAGGGCGACGAGGTCAAGGTTTCCGAGGTCCCGAACGACGGCACCTTCCCCACCGCGACCACCCAGTACGAGAAGCGCGCCATCGCGGAGCGCATGCCCGTCTGGAACCCCGACGTCTGTATCCAGTGCGGCCAGTGCACCGTGGTTTGCCCCCACGCGGTAATCCGCGCGAAGGCCTACGACCCGAAGTACCTCGCGAAAGCCCCCGCGGGCTTCAAGAGCGCCGACTACAAGACCAAGGAATTCGAGGGTTGGAAGTACACCATCCAGCCGTCCGCCGAGGATTGTACCGGTTGCGGCCTCTGCGTACAGCAGTGCCCGGCCAAGAGCAAGGAAGACCCGACCGTCAAGGCGATCAACATGAAGAACTTCGCCGAGAACCGCGCCGTCGAGGCCGCTTCCTGGAACTTCTTCTTCAAGGAACTCCCCGATCCGGACGAGTCCAAGCTCAACCTCGGCAACGCCAAGTTCCTCGCCATGAAGCGCCCCCTCTTCGAGTTCTCCGGCGCCTGCGCGGGCTGCGGCGAAACCCCGTACGTGAAGCTCCTCTCGCAGCTCTTCGGCGACCGCGCGGTCATCGCGAACGCGACCGGATGCTCCTCCATTTACGGCGGTAACCTCCCCACCACCCCCTACGCGAAGAACGCCAAGGGCCAGGGCCCCGCGTGGTCCAACTCCCTCTTCGAGGACGCCGCCGAATTCGGTTACGGCATGCGCCTGACGAGCGACAAGCTCGCCGTCTACGCCCGCGAGGTCGCCGAGACCGTGAAGGGCAAGGGAATCGCCGCCGCGACCATCGACAAGATCCTCTCCAACGGACAGGAAGACGACGCCGCGATCGCCGCCCAGCGCGAAGCCATCGAGACCCTCAAGAAAGAGCTCGCGGGAAGCAAGGACGAGAGCGCGAAGGAACTCGCCTCCCTTACCGACCACCTCGTGAAGCGCTCCGTGTGGGTCATCGGCGGCGACGGATGGGCCTACGACATCGGCTTCGGCGGTCTCGACCACGTCATCGCCTCCGGACGGAACATCAACCTCCTGGTGCTCGACACCGAGGTGTACTCCAATACCGGCGGGCAGATGTCCAAGGCCACCCCGATCGGCGCGGTCGCCAAGTTCGCCGCCGGCGGAAAGTCCATCTCCAAGAAGGACCTCGGCATGATCGCCATGAGCTACGGCTACGTATACGTCGCCAAGATCTCCATGGGCGCGAACATGAACCAGGTCATCAAGGCCTTCCGCGAGGCCGAAGCCTACGACGGCCCGTCGATCATCATCGCGTACAGCCACTGCATCAACCACGGCATCAACATGGAAAAAGGCATGTCCAACCAGAAGGAAGTCGTGTCCTGCGGCCTGTGGCCCCTGTACCGCTACGATCCCCGCCTGGTCGATCAGGGCAAGAACCCCTTCCAGCTCGACAGCAAGGAACCGGATTTCAACCTCGCCGACTTCATGTACAAGGAAGTCCGCTTCAAGAGCCTCAAGGCCGCCGATCCCGCGCGCGCCGAAATGCTCCTGAAGAAGGCCGAGGTAGTCGCCCGGCGCCAGTGGAAGGAGTACGAGTACCTTTCCAAGCGCGAGTTCTGATCGAACGCGCGCGTCTAGCGGGATTTCAAGGTTCGGGCCAGTCCCGGGCCTCCCGCTGGCGGCCGTTGGCCGCAAAAACGAAAGCCCTTCCGGGAAACCGGAAGGGCTTTTTTCATGCCGTGACCGAAAGCGCGAAGGGTCGCGAAGACCCTGAGCGGCGACTCGCCCCGTTAAACCTTGAATTGCCCGATTATCTCGTTCATCCCCCCGATGCTTTCGCTGTTCGTTTGCGAGGCCATACCGAAGCCCGACACGATGCCTCGAAGCCTGTCCGAGGTGTGGTGGGCGTGCTCAACGCTTTCGAGAATGTCCTTCGCGGCCCTCGTCAGTTCGTCGAGCTGCACGCGCATGGAGGATACCTCGTCGGCGATCGAGTGAGACTCCTCGGAGGTCACGGCAAAGCCCTTTTCGACCGTATCGATATTTTCCAACACCGTCCGCGAATCGCCGCTCTGCCTGCTTATCTGGTCGTAGAGCCCGCTCACCATCCCGTCGATCGTTCCGATCTTTCCGTTGATTCCGGAAAAGCTCTCAAGGGAATGTCCCGTCGCGTCGACGATGCCCGTCAGTTGGCCGCCGATATCGGTAAGTAGCACGCTGATCGAATGGGACTGATCGAGGGCGGTAGAGGCCAGCTTCCGGATTTCGTCCGCGACCACGGCGAAGCCCTTTCCCGCGTCGCCCGCGTGGGCAGCCTCTATGGCCGCGTTCATCGCCAGGAGGTTGGTCTGGTCCGCGATCGCCTTTATCAGCGTATTGGCCTCAGAAAGGCCTTCGGAATGGCGGATTACCTCCTGAACCCTCTCCGTTACGACGCCTTCGAGTTCCATGCCCCGTTCCGAATCCGAGACCAGCCCGTGGTACTCCCGGGAAATGTCGCCGATAATCCGGTCCATGTCCTTCAGGCTCGAAGCCATACCCTCGATGGATCGCACCGCGGCCTTCAAGGATGCGGTTTGCGCCGAAACCTGGGCGTCCAGGGACCCGATTCGCCGTTCCAATTCGGATATTCCCGTGAACGTACCGGCGCTCATCGAGTCCTGGCGGCTCGCGAACTCCTTGATTCCTTCAAGGTCTTTCGCGAGGGCAAGCGTTTCTTCCATTGTTTTCGCGGAATCATCGGAGAGGGTAGTGTCGATTAACTGCAAGTCGGAAACGGAGTCCCGGAGGGATACGATCATCCCCCGCAAGGTCTCCTGAAACAGGTTGAAGCCTTTCGCCAGTTTGGAAATCTCATGGTCGCCCCGCACGGGGACCAAGAGCGTCAGGTCGCCCTTGCCCGAGGATATCCGGCCGATGGGCTCGGCGATTTTCCGGATCGGGGTAAAGATGATGGAAGAAAGGAACCCGATGAGGCCCAACACGAGGGCGAGACCTATCCCGCCAATGATGAACTGGGTTCGCAGGAAAGACTGGATGCTCCGTTCGAGGGTATCGCCGCTGAAGTCGCAGCCGACTATGCCGATCACCGTGCCGGAAGAGTCCTTGATGGGCGCGTACACCGAAATGAGCCAGCCCCACTCCTCCTGGTATTCCAGGTCGGACCAATGGGAGGTACCCGTATCGTAGGTTTTGAAAATCGCTTCGCCGTAGTCGCTTACGTCTTCCTCGGTCCCCAGGGGCGAAAAGTTCTCCTCGTCGTCCGGGGGCGCGCTGCCGTCGATAATGAAGCGGTAAACGCCGTCTTCGTCGCGGGCCATCGTGTACAAGTATACCGCGCTCGATGCCTGCTTGAGGTCCAGCATCCAAAGCCGCGCATCCTCGTACCATGGATCCTCGGGATCGAGGGTCTCGCAGAGCCGCTTGTAGCGTTCCGGATCGAGACGGGTCACGACCCGTTCCAGCAGGGGAAGCCCGTTTTCCGCGAATACGTCGGTAACCGTCGATTTCATGGAGCGAATGGTAACGTAAGATATCAGGGTGCTGATCCCGAGCAGAAAGAGGACCGAAAAAAGGTAGAACCTGAATCGCAGAGACTTGGCGAACTTGAACATTTTTTTACCCCCGAGGTTTTCACTAAGTATAGTGAACCCCGAAGGCATTTTCCCGAACTTCTTCCCCTAATGCGCGCCGATTAGCGCCTGAGCATGCAGACGTCCACCTCGAAAGGCCCAAGGGGCGACGTAAAGGGGATCGCGATCACTGGGATCGTCTTGGGCCAGGTTATCTGATGATGGGCGCCGCGTATTACCACCGGGGGCGAAATTTCCACCGAGGCATGGTCGATGCTGGAAGCCGCGTTTCCCGAGATGATATTGGTCAGTTCCCCGACCATCCCGTACACCGTTTCTACCCGCTCTTCCTCGGTTTCCGTCTTGATCCCCGAGCGCTGCAGCATCTTGTCGCCGAGAATCCTGGAAAGGCGGAAACCCACCAAGCCGTGGTAATCGCCCGTTATGCCCAAAATACCGGAGGTATCCCATCTATGGTTGATTTCGTCCTGGAGGATATAAGCCGCCCCTGGCTGGGGCGATACCCCGAACATATTCTCGAATACCCCGATTACCGCCGTCAGAAAGGGGTTGATTATCGCTGCGTCCATCGATTCCTCCGCGTGCCTTGCGCCCCATTATAACCCAATTTTACCGCCTTGGTCCCCGCGCTTTTTCGTTCCGGCGATGGATATTCGAACAGATAAGAGGCGGACCCATCTTCCCCGGGAAAATGGAACGTCTCGAACTCGCTTCTCGCGTAGGCGATCCGGCGAACGCCCCCGCACCGCCCCAAAAAGCCCGTATCCTCGAGAGCGGCGTCATGCGCTTCCTTGGAATAATCCCGCCCGACCCATGGGGGAATTTTACCCGGCTTCGCTTGCGCAAAAAAGTCGAATTTCAGCCATTCGAGGGCGCCTGTAACGCCGGATCGCGTCGCGTATTCCGCCATGCACGCGAAGAGGTCCAATGGCTTCCGCGGAAGGAACACGTCACGGTCAGGAAACCAGTTGGAAATGAAGCGCGCGACGTCATTGAACATGTCAAAGGAAGCCATCCCCGATTTTGGGAACTCGCTGAAGAATTTCTTGAATAAACCGGAATTCCACAGGTTATCCACAACGTGTTCGATTTTTTTCAGCGTAATCAGGTCATCATAGGAGAGGCAAGGGGACGACAATATCTCGTAGGGAGGACTCCGCACCCAACGATATCCGGGATCTTGCCTCGCGAGGCGCTCCATTTGCGTTCCGGCGAGGATCTTCAGGAAACCCAGCTGAATCACGTCGGCGCCGAGAGCCCATACAAATTCGAAGGATTTGCGAAAGGATTCCAAACCCTCGAAGGGCAGGCCCGCGATCAGGTCCACGTGGGTATGAATCCCCCCTGGGATTCTGCGAACGGCGTCGCCCAGGCGCGTAAGGTCGGTCGCGCGGCTAACGGCTTCTAGGGTGCGCCCGTTCGCGCTTTGAACGCCTATCTCGAACTGTATCGCGCCCTCGGGCATCCGCCCCAGTATTTCGAAATCCTCGTCGGTCAGCAAATCGGCGGAAATCTCGAAATGGAAGCGGGTTACGCCGTTATGGCGCTCGGCGATTCTGTTCCATATCGCGCGATAGCGAGCCGGAGAAACGTTGAAAGTTCTGTCTACGAATTTGACCAGGGGCCATTGCCGCTCGAGGAAAAAGTCCAGGTCGGCGAAAACGCGCTCAAGGGGATAAAAACGCACGGACCTTTCTACGGAAGAAAGGCAGTAGGCGCACCGGAAGGGGCAGCCCCTGCTGGACTCGTAATAGGCAATGCGATGAGACGGGTCGAGGGAATCCCCAGGGAAGCCGTAGGGAAAGGGAATCGAGGCCAAGTCGTCGATCAGGGGGCGAATCCCGCCGGAAAGGATCGCGCCGTCATCGCCCCGAAGGACGAGGCCGGGAACGCGCCCGAGACCGAAAGCCAGGATCCTTACACGCTCGGTCGTCGGTTCGTTTTCCCCCGGCACTTCAACGCCCTGCATGGCCAGAAGGTCGGTCAAATCCGAAAACGTCCCCTCGCCTTCCCCGGAAAGTATGAGGTCCAGGGCGGGACAATCAGCGAAGGCGAGGGACGGATCCTGGGAAACCTCTGGCCCCCCTGCCCCGATTAGCAATCCGGGATGGATGAGCCGCAAGGCCTCGGCGACCCGAAAAACGAAGTCCCTGTTCCAGATATAGACCGAAAAGAAGACCGCGTCGGCCTTGACGTCATGGATGCCCCGAACGACCGTTTCCGGCAGCTGGTTCACGTTCCATTCCGAGATGAGGACTTGCGCGGAACCTTCGCGTACCGCCATGGAATGCTCCTGCGCATAGGAGCGCAAAAGGCGTATCGCAAGGTTTGAGTGCGTAAATTTGGCGTTTATTCCGGCAAGAAGAACGGTCACCTTAACAGCATACCATGGGGGATCGGGAATGATGAGGGGTAGACATAAAAAAACCCTTCCGAGCAGCCCAGGTACACTACGGCACAGTCATACGCAGCCTGCCGTTGCTTCCTTCCGGACCTGGCGGAGTCCGGCAACGATGCCTTGCATAGGACCTGGGCTATTCGGAAAGGTCCCCGGTTCTCGTCCGAACCGTAAAACATTCCGCAATTAAATACGGAGAGAGAGGGATTCGAACCCTCGGTACTCTCTCGAGCACACACGCCTTCCAAGCGTGCACCTTCGACCACTCGGACATCTCTCCAAATCTCTCCAAGTTAAAGAACGCTTAGAGCCAAGGGTTTTTAGCCCTTTTTCGGCAACTCCAACCTGCCGCCTTGTTACCAAGGAAATTAACCCGGAGAGAGGGGGATTCGGTTTCCCGCTCGGCCGTCCTGGCCTCGCGCTCAACCCGCCTTCGCCCTCTTACGGCGGCTCCGAGCCGCCTCTTCCTCCCTTCGGTCGGCGAGGGCTTCGGTTCGAATCCCCGGCGTTAACGAAGCAAAGAAATTAACCCGGAGAGAGGGGGATTCGAACCCCCGGTACCTTGCGGCACAACGGTTTTCGAGACCGCCCGATTCAACCGCTCTCGCATCTCTCCAATTCGGACCCGAGGGTCCTCGCGTCAAAAAAAGCTGTCCCGCAAGACAGCTATGAGACTAAGTGGGTTCGAACCACCGGCCTTCAGATCCGCAATCTGACGCTCTATCCAGCTGAGCTATAGTCTCAAAAGTTTTCGACCGCTTATCGCGATCAATCCGGAGCAGGGGGATTCGGTCTTCGTCGCGAACGTCCTGTTCGCTCCTCCGACCCGCCTACGCCTTCTTTCGACGGCATCCTGCCGTCTTTTCCTCCCTTCGGTCGGCGAAGGCTTCGGTTCGATCCCCCAAGCCATGCGCGAACGAAAAGAAAAACGCGACAAAACGTCGTCAATCCGGAGCAGGGGGGATTCGAACCCCCGGTACCCTTTTGGGGCACAACTCCTTAGCAGGGAGCCCGATTCGGCCTCTCTCGCACCGCTCCAAAAGACACAATCTGGTTCGGATGTCCCGGTTGCTGACCGGAGCAGGGGGGATTCGAACCCCCGGTACCTCTCGGCACAACGGTTTTCAAGACCGCCTCCTTAAACCGCTCGGACACCGCTCCAAAGTGTTATTAAAAATAGCGCGAAAGGCCCCGGCGTGTCAATACCCCGGGCTTTTCAACCGACCCGCCCCGCGATATACTCCATGCCATGGCACATTGTTTGATTGAAGAAGCGGAAGCGATTCTGGACAAGGAAATAAAGGTTCTCGACAAGGGCTTCGTCCGACTCGTCGATTATATGGGCGGCGATGCCCGGATCGTCCAGTCAGCCCGGGTCTCGTACGGGGAAGGGACAAAAACGGTCCGAGAAGACGGCGCGTTGATCGACTATCTCCTGCGTCACCAGCACACTTCCCCTTTTGAGCAGGTTATACTCACATTTCACGTAAAATTACCCATTTTCGTCGCCCGCCAATGGATCCGCCACCGGACCGCCCGGGTAAACGAGATATCCGGCCGCTACTCAATCATGCAAAACGAGTGTTACGTCCCGGCGCCGGAAGACGTTGCATTCCAGAGCGACGACAACAAACAGGGCCGCTCCACGGAGCAAGTTGCCCCCGAAACCGTAAATGCCGTAGTGGCCGACATGAAAAGCGCCCAAAACGCGGCTTTCGAGTCCTACGATTCCCTTATCGGCCAAAACATAGCCCGGGAATTGGCGCGAATCAATCTCCCTCTTTCCACCTACACCGAATGGTACTGGCAGATCGACCTCCACAATCTTTTTCATTTCCTGAAATTGCGCTGCGATTCCCACGCGCAAAAGGAGATACGGGATTACGCCAACGCCATGCTCGATATCTGCAGGAAGGTGGCGCCCCTTGCCACGGCCTCCTTCGAGCGGCACCAAAAAGGTGGGGTTACCTTCTCCTCTGAAGAGATGGTCGCCCTTCGACGCAGCCTCGAGGGAAGCCCTTCGGGGCTCGAGGGGAAGGCTCTCGCCCGATTCAACGAAAAGATCAAAACGGGAATACAGCTTTAAAGCATCAAAGGGAGCCGAAAAGGCTCCCTTTTTTTACGGTTCCCTTACAGCGGTTGCCGTTGCCGAAGGACTTTCGCGAACAACGCATCGGTATCCGAGCGGGAATTGACGCCAAAGGCGGGAACGGCGCTCCCCGGCTCGACG
>QKCE01000317.1 GCA_003245785.1 Spirochaetales bacterium
CCTTTCCCGTTCCGCCCGTATCACGTCCTTCATGATCCGGGCGTTCGCCGGATCGAGGCCCGAGGTCGGCTCGTCGAGAAAGAGCACTTCCGGGTCATGGGAGAGGGCCTTCACGAAGTTCAGGCGACTCTTCATGCCCTTAGAGAAGGCGCCCACCCTCTTTTCCGAGTCCTGGGAAAGCCCTACCAGGGCAAGAAGCTCCCCGGGCCCGCGGGTCGCGCGGCGGTACAGGGACGAAAAGAATTCGAGGTTTTCCCGGGCCGTCAGCTTTTCGTAGAGGGTGGGATACTCGAAATCGACGCCGATTCGCTCGTAAAAGGAGGAATCCCGGCGCCTCACGTCGTGGCCGGCCACGGTCACCGTCCCGGCAAACCCCGGAAGGAGGCCGGTGAGGATTTTCTGCAGGGTGCTCTTGCCCGCCCCCGAGGGTCCCAGGAAGCCGAAAATTTCCCCGGGAGCCACGCTAAAGGAAACCTCCCGGAGAAAAGGGGCCGAAGTGTAGCTGAACGAAACGTCGCGAACCTCTATCATGCGCGTGCCTCCCCGTTCGCCGCCATGGCGAACACCGTATTCCCGACCAGGGTGCCGACGACCCGGTCAAAGTATTCCTCCCCGATCTCGCGGCGATGGAGCAGAAGCGTGAAAAGTCCCCGAAGCGCGGCGCCCCAGAAGGCCACGTCCGCCTCCTTGACGTCGGGTATCCGCGAGAGCGCCGCGGCGAAAAAATCCGTATCCCCGTCGAAATGGGCGGCGAGGGTCTCCTCGTCGATCCGGGAACTCAGGTATTCGAGTTCCCCGTTCCGGAGGGTTTCCGGAAAAAAAGACGCGCCGACGCCGAGGAAGGTTTCCGTCAGGACCTCGGCAAGTATCTCCGGCGTCCCGCCGCCCGCGGCGGCCGTCTTGGCGTCGAGCTTTTCGAGCAGGTCCTTCCTGACCCCGTCCTGGTAATCCATGAGTACGCGGTAAAAGAGCGCTTCTTTCGAGGGATAGAAAAGGTAGAAGGCACCCTTCGAGATACCCGCCGCCGCCGCGAGTTCGTCGACGGTGGTTTTACGGCATCCGCCAAGGCCGAAACGGGCCGTGGCTTCCGCCTTGAGTTTTTCGTCGATTACGCCGCGCTCCCTGTCGCTGAATGCCCTCGCCATGGTTACTCCGCATTAGTGACCTTATGACTATTCCGTATATATAGTCATAGCTAAGTCTACAACCATAAACCGCGGTCGTCAAGGGGAAAACCGGAGTTCGTTGACCGGCCGGAAAATTCCCCGGTTGCGCCAAGGTGGATAATCCCCTATAATTTACGAAACAGGAGGCTCCCATGGCGCTCAAGGCAATGGATCTTTTCGAGGCATACTCCCAGAATAAAATGCCCTTGGATGAAGGCTACATAGTTTCATCCTTTTTCAAGGCCGAATCGACCTACAGTATCTACGAAATCGTGTCTTATTCGGCGGTCAAGGACATTTACACCGCGGGAAACGGAATTACCTTCCAGACCAACGGAAAGAAAATGCACGTGCTCGTTGAGCCGCCCACGTACCCCCAGAAGATGATCGAGCCCTATTGCAGGCCCCAGGACTTCCTCGTCCCCCTTCGTTTCAACGAGTCGAATATCATCACCGCGAAAAACCAGTCGCGGATCATGTTCAACAAGGAACCCCAGCAGGCGATCTCGGCCTTCACGATCGTGCGGCCCGAGGGCATGAACTTCGCCTTCCTCTTCTATTCCCGCCCGGACGTGTTCCAGTCGATGGAGCTTTTCTTTTCCAAGACGCTGCATCAGGAAGCGGGCATTACCCAGGTCGACGCGGCCAAGGCGGCGAAGGCGATCGCCGAACTCTGCGCCAACACCCTTACCTGGCCGAAAGACCGGGAATGAGCGGCTTGTTGGTCGTCTGGGAACTCGCCACGGACGACTACGGCTTTTTTTCCTTGTTCCGCCCGGCGATCCGAATCGCCGAGGCATGCGAAAACCGGGGCATTCCGCTCCGGTTTTTGTTTGCCCGGGACGTTCCCTCCTTTCTCGCGGGCAATCCCGTCGCCGGCATCGGTAACGCCGCGAGGCAAAAACCGTACCGTTGCCTGATCCGGGGCATGACCGACCCGACCATAATCGAACATATCGAAAACGCGGGCATCCCCTGCGTAAACGGCTCGAAGGCCACGCGCCTCGCGAACGACAAGCTCGCCACCGCGCGGCTTGCCCAAGCATCGGGAATTCCAACGCCGCGGGTCGTCGAAGCGCCGGTGCCCCGCGACATCCCCTTCCCGCTGGTGGTAAAGCCCCGCTTCGGCGCCCGGGGCCGGGGGGTCGCCCTCGCCCGGGACGAAAACGAGGCGGCGCTCCTTGCGGGTCTTGCCGCGCCGGCGATTTATCAGGAATACGTGGCGTCCTCCCGGGGAAAGGACCTCCGCGTCTTTTTCGCCGAAGGGAGGATCGTCGCGGTCGCGGTGAGGGAAAGCGCCGACGGGGGCCTCGTATCCAACGCCGCGGAGGGAGGCCGGATGCGAAAGGCGGAACTGCCCGCCGCGGGCGGGTGGGAAGGGCGAATCCTGTCCCTTGCCGAGGCGGCGGGGCTTCGTTACGGTACGGCGGATTTCCTTTTCGGGGACGACGGAGGGCTTACCCTCTGCGAACTGAACGCGGCTCCGGGTTTCGAGGAACTTGAAAGGACTTGCGCCCTGGACGTCGCCGGTACGATAGTGGACGCGGCGACCGCGCCTTTTTAAGCGGCCGTCAGCGCTCGCCGAGAAGCTGCTTGAGTTCCTGGATTTCCGCGGCGAGCTTCGACCGCTCCATCTTCTGGTACTTCGCGGGCACCATCTCGCGGCTCGTGCACTCGAGCACGGCCACCAGGTTCTGGAGCTCTATCTCGTGGGGATAGGCCGGGGGAATGAAGTCGCGGACGGTTTCCTCGAGGTCTTCCCGGGTGACGATCGCGCGGCCGTCCATGGTCGCGGTCATCTTCGCGCGCACGAGGATCGCCTCGATATCGGCACCGGAAGTTTCCGAGCGGATGGCCTTGAACACGTCGTTCAGGGGGAATTCCTTCACCTTTATCTCGAGCTTGCGCTGCAGGGTGCGGAAGAGCTCCGCCTTCGCCTCGATCCCCTCGGGGTAAAAGAGCGCAAGGTGCTCCTCGGCGCGGCCCTGCCGCTTGAGGTCGATGGGCAGGAGGTCCGGGCGGCTCGTGATGAGGAACCAGATGATCTTGCCCCGGTAGTCCGTGTTGCCCATGAAGCCCGCGATTTGCGCGAACACCCGGTTCGAGGTGCCCGAGTCGCCCACCGAATCGCGGTCGCCCAGGAAGGCGTCGGCCTCGTCGATCATGACCGCGACGGGCGCCATGGCCTTCAGGATGTTCAGCACCTTTTCGAGGTTGCTTTCCGTGGCGCCCTGCCACTTGGAGCGGAAGTTGCGCAGCTTGACCATCGGCACGCCGATCTCGCCGGCGAAGGCGGAGACCATGAAGGTTTTGCCGGTCCCGACGGGCCCCGCGATGAGGTAGCCCATGGGGAGCACGTCGGTCCGCCCCTGCTTGATCGCCCGGGCGGCGCTCTGGAACCGCTTGCGCACGAAGTCGTGGCCCGCCACGAAGGAAAGGTCGTGGCCCGTCTCGACGAATTCGAGGAGGCCCGCCGCCTCGTTTTCGATTATCGTCCTCTTCCGGTTCCGGAGGTATTCGAGGGAAATCGGCTTGTCTTCCTGGTAGGATTCGGCGACGAGCTGGTTCAGGTTGAGGAGGTTCAGCCCCGAGGTGAGGGCGCCCATGCGGTCCGGGGTGAGGCCCCGCTCGAGGAGAAGGGTCCCGTTCCCCTCCAGGAAGGAGAGGAACTGGCTCCGCACGAGGGTATCCGGGAAGGGGATGGTCACCTTCACCGTGGAGGGCGAGGAGGAAAGCCGGGGGTTAATGTCGGTCAGGTTCTCGGTGAGCATGATGATGGACACGTCGCCCTGGGTGAACTGGGGTTCGTGGGACCAGCGGTTCAGGGTGACCAGGCAATAGCGGTCGATCTCGTCGAGATGGCCCAGCTCGTCCGCGGGGACGATGGTCTCGGCGTAATCCGCGATGAGGACGATGCGGAGTTCCCGGGGCAGGTTCATGACGAAGTAGCGCTCGAGCCAGTCGAAGGCCTTCACGGGGTCCCGGGTGAGGAATTCCTCCGGCGGGGCGTCGGGATAACGCGCGCACATCGCCTTCAGGTAGTCCTTTTGCATCTGGCTCGTGCAGAAGGAGACGCCGCTCGACTTGTCGTAAAAGACGATGATGTCCCTGTTTCCGAACAGGACCTCGGAGATATAGTCCTGGATTTTCACGAACATGAACTCGCCCTCGTTCATCTTGTGGGGCAGGAAGTCCCGGATATTCCCGTGAACGAAGTACAGGTTGGCGGTTTTGGAGCAGTATTTGACCGAGAGTTCCTGTGCCCAGGAGGGCAGGATGTTGATGTAGTCCAGATTCTTCTTGATGAGCTGTTGACTTTCGGCCATGGGACTCCCCTTACGGAAGGAGTGTAGCATCAGTTGGCCGGGGAGACAACCGAGGCATATCGTCCCAAATGGCTCGATTACGTCTTGTATTTTCCGGCACGATAGGCTATTGTTGCCTCATACCACGTGATAAGGAGCTAACCATGGCTTACGTCATTTCCGATGCTTGCATCAATTGCGCCGCGTGCGAGAGCGAATGCCCCACCAGCGCCATCTCCGAAAAGGGCGACAAGCGCGTCATCGATCCCGATGCCTGCGTGAGCTGCGGCGCCTGTGCCGCCGTCTGCCCCGTCGAGGCGATCTCCGAGGAGTAATCCCGTTTTTTGTCGTCGACAATGACCGTAGCGCGGGGTAACTCCCGGGCTACGGTTTTTTTATATCTTTCACGGAGGAAAGCCCTATGCTCGCAAGGATTCTCAAGGGTTATCTCGGGATTCTCGGCTCCCTCGGCCGGTTCGTTCTCCTCGGCGCCGCCTGCGTCGCCGCGGGGTTCGCGGTGGCATATCCCCTGTGGCTTCTCGCCACGGAGCGGCCCATGGCCTATACCGCGGTATGCGGAGCGCTTTTCGCGATAGTGGCCGGGACAATCGCCTTCTCGCGAATGAGAACGGCGCGGCGCCTCGATCCCGCCCGCTTCCGCCGGGGAATCGCGAAATTCGCGGTACTCGCCGCCGGGCTATCCGGCTCCGTGGTCCTGGTCCTTCGATGGCACCGCGTCCTCGCCCTCCTGGTCCTGCTCGCCACCGCCGTCCTTTGGGGCGCCCTGGCCTTCGTGCCGCCGAAATCGCGCTCCGGCGAGGACAAATGAGTCCCGCCGGGACGCGAAAGCCTTCCGCCGCGGCGTTCATCGTCCTCATGGCCCTCGCAATCCCCTTCCGCGCCGGGGCCGCGGAGTATCCCCGAATTCCCTCCCTCGCCCCCTCCGACCCGGTTTTCCGCCAATATTCCGACGACGTCAGCGCCGCCCGGATCGCCCTCGCGGGTAAACGGGCCGATCCCCTGCCGATCGCCCTCTATACCTACCGCGCCGTCGCCGGGGACACCCTTTTCACCGTGGCCGCCCGGTGCAGCGTGCCCTACGACGCGATCGCGAGCCTCAACCGGCTTTCCGCTCCCGGGGACCTTGCCGAGGGCACGGTCCTGGTACTTCCCGCCCTGCCGGGGCTCTATCTGCCCGACGACGCCCGCGGTTCCTTCGAAACGATGCTACTTTCGTCCTTCGACCCCGACGACCCGTCGATCGTGAGCTTCTCCTTCCATGACCCGTCCACCGGGGAACGCCGCGCCGTCCACTGTATCCCCGACGCCCTGTTCGACGGCACGGTCCGCGCGTGGTTTCTCACGCCCCGATACCGGTTTCCCCTTCCCTCGGGGGTGGTAACCTCCTCCTTCGGGATGAGAAAGAACCCGGTTACGGGAAATCTCGTGTTCCACCGGGGCGTAGACCTCGCGGCTCCCCGGGGCACGCCGGTGTACGCCTGCGCCGACGGCACCGTGAAATCCGTAGGGGAGGACCCGGTATACGGAAAATACGTCATTCTCCTCCACGAAGGGGGCAAGGAAAGCCTCTACGGCCACCTTTCGTCGATAAAAATCGAGTTGCGGGAACGCGTCAAATCCGGTAGTATTCTAGGTACCGTCGGTTCCACGGGGCAATCCACGGGGCCCCATCTCCACTTCGAGATTCACGAGAACGGGATTCCGAAGGATCCGGCGGGATTTATCAAAGGAACGTCGCAGCGATGAACGAAAAACGGGTGGGAACCTCGCTTGCATTTTTATTCTTGCTACTCTCCGCGGCAACTGCCGATACGTTCCGGGTCGGGTCGTTGGCAATGGCCTCGATCGACGCCTCGAATCCCGAGGCCCAGACCTTCGACCTCGGCTATATCGGCGCCCTGGGCATCCAGTTCCCGAAGGACCCGCTCTTCCTGAAGGCCATCGAGATCGAGATCAAGGTTCCCCAGGAGCTGATCGAGTACCGGAACAGCATCGCCTACGGCCTCTATTCCCGGCCGGACCCCGCTCCCGCCTCGGGAACGAGGGATTACAAGGCGAACCAGATTACCCTGCAGCCCCTGCCCTCCCGCCTCAGCTTCGTGCTCCAGGTCCCCCTCGTGAAAGACCATCGGCTGAAATCCGGGCCGTACTCCACCGTACTGCCCTACGTGCACGACCCCAAAAACGGCAGCCTCCTCTTCCGGCTTCTCCCGGTCATGAAGGCCCTGCCCGACAATATCGAAGGCCTCTCGTTCCAGGTGAAGGTAAAGCCGATCCTGACCGACGAGGGGGGCTTTCGGCTCTCCCTCGCCTATCCGGCGGAAGGGGATGCCGCGGCCTCCCAAGGCAAAATTTCGGTTCGCATCGACGAGATGCCCGTCGAAAACCCCCTGGAGCTCCAGATCCTCAAGCCCGGCTCCCACCACCTCTCCATCGTGTCCGATTCCTACCGCAACGAGGTCCGGGTATTCAACGTGGAGCAGGGCCGGGTGAACGAGATGACCGTGTCCATGGAGGATACCGCCCCGAGGCTCTACCTGATCGCGCCTGAAAACGCGCTGATCCTGTTCGACGGCGAGCGCGTGGGGTCCGGCCGGGAAGCCCGGGTGGTCGAGCCGGGCGATCACGTGATCAAGTTCACCATCGGCGACTACGAGATCGTGAAGCAGGTCACGATCGAGAGGGCCCACGACTATACGGTCTCCCTCGTCGTCGACGTGAACGTAACCGAAACCCCCTAGTTTTTTTCCTTAAAGGTTTCGAAACCGCGAACCGAGAATAAAGTATCGGGCAGCTCAGTTCCCCTCCCACCCACTGACTGTCCGATAGCCTGATGGGCGGGCCGGTAGATTCTACCGGCCCTTTTTTTATGCCTCGCCGGAAAGCGGCGGCGCTTTCGGGACGCCTTGTAACGACGCCCCGTTTATGCTTTTATAGGTAATATGTTCGCCAAGGAAACCAGGAAACCGCTCATATTCGTCTCCCTCGTCGCGGTATGCGCGATCCTTTGCGGGGCCGCCCTCGGGGGAGCCCTCGCCGCCACCGTCAACCTGAAAAACCAGGAAAATTTCAGCGAATTCAACCCCGCGCTCCCCACCCGCATCCTCGACGTGCACGGGGACCTTATCACGGAATTCGCCTCGGAGGAAAAACGTGAGCTCATTACCCTGGAGCAGCTGCCCAAGCACGTGATCCAGGCGCTACTCGCCCGGGAGGACCGGGTGTTCTACGAGCATCACGGGTTCACCGTAAAGTCGATATTCCGCGCCGTATTCGGCAAGCTGACCGGCCAGACCCTCGGCGGCGGCAGCACCATCACCCAGCAGCTCGCGGGAACCCTCTACCTCGACCGCACCGACATCAGCATAAGCCGGAAGCTCAAGGAGCTGTGGTGGTCCCTCCAGCTGGAGCGCCGCTACTCCAAGGACGAGATCCTCGAGATGTACCTGAACAAGGTGTACCTCGGCAGCGGAACCTTCGGCATCAACGCTGCCTCGAAGTTTTATTTCGGCCACCCCGCGAACGACCTGACCCCGGCGGAGGCCGCGATCCTCGTGATCCAGCTGTCCAACCCGGCAATGTACAACCCCTTCGACCACCCGAACCGCGCCCGCGAACGGCAGCGCCTCGTCCTCGACCAGATGGTCGAGCTGGGCTACCTCGACCGGAAGACCGCGGACGACTCCTTCGACGACTACTGGGCGACCTTCGACCTGAGCCGTACCTCCTCGTCGGCGTATTTCTCCCGCGCCGACAAGGCCCGCTGGTTCTCCGAATACGTGCGCCAGGAACTCGAGTCCATGCTCTACGGCACGATGAACCTGTACACCGACGGCTACGTGGTGCACACGAGCCTCGACCTCGCGAAACAGGCCGAGGCGGACAAGGTGATGCAGGAATGGCTCGCCGTGGCGAATCGGCGTTTCAAGAATTCCAGTTCCTCGCGGTTCGACAAGGCCGACCAGTACGCCGACATTACCGAGCTGCTCGCCCTTGCCTTCGACCTCCCCAAGCTCGCGGTGTCCGACGAGCGGGTCCACGTGAAGTCCATCGGGTATTACCGCGAAAGGCTCAACCCGGTGGTGGACATCCTGTCCCTCACCTTCGGGCTCGACGGGCTCAAGCTCGGCACGAACATGGCGAACGCCGCCATCCAGGCGACCAACGCCGAGACGACCGTCGAGGGAGCCCTCCTCACCATCGACAACGATACGGGATACATTACCGCCATGGTGGGCGGCAGCAAGTTCGAGCAGTCCAACCAATACAACCGCGCCATGAAGGGCGAGATCCAGCCCGGAAGCACCTTCAAGCCCCTGTATTATTCCGCGGCGATCGACTCCCGGAAATTCACCGAGGCTTCGCTGATCCCGGACACCCCGGTGGTCTTCTACAACGAGTCCGGCGTCCCCTACACCCCGCTCAACTTCAAGGGCGAATGGCAGGGCACGGTACTCCTCTGGGAAGCCCTCGCCCACTCGATGAACGTGCCCTCGATCAGGGTGCTGGACGGCATCGGCTTCGACGCCGCGATAAACCGGGCGTCCCTGCTCCTCGGGTACACCGACCGCGCCGATATAGAGTCCCGCTTCCCGAGGGTGTATTCCCTCGGCCTGGGGGTCATCAGCGTAGCGCCCTGGCGCATGGCGAAAGCCTTCGCCACCTTCGCCGACGGCGGAAAGGAAGTGACGCCCTTCGCCATCCGCTCGGTGGAGGACCGGAACGGCCGGGTGATTATCGACCGCGAAAAGGAAATCCGCCTCGAGCAAAAACGGAAGGGCAACGCCATCCAGCTCATTTCCCCGCAGACCGCCTACATAATGACGGACCTCCTCCAGAACACGGTTAAGTCCGGTACCCTCGCCTACGCCTCGGGTTACGGCTCCAAGTTCGCGTACAAGGACGCGAACGGCAAAACCTACTACATGCCCGTCGCCGGCAAGACCGGAACCACCCAAAACTGGTCCGACGCCTGGACCGTCGGCTTTACGCCCTACTACACCACCGCCATCTGGTTCGGCTTCGACAAGGGCGGCATGAGCCTCGGCCTCGACAATACCGGCGCCACCCTCGCGGGCATCGCCTGGTCGAATTACATGGGGGCGATCAACGCGGGGCTCCCCTACCGCGATTTCGTGAAACCCCAGCGGGGTATCGTCACCGCCACGGTCTGCAAGAAATCCGGCGA
Organism: Spirochaetales bacterium; assembly: GCA_003245785.1. Taxonomy (GTDB): domain Bacteria; phylum Spirochaetota; class Spirochaetia; order Treponematales; family Treponemataceae; genus Teretinema. Next base: position 9,681 of record QKCE01000317.1, read on the forward strand.
GCTCCCCACCGACGCCTGCGTCGACGGCACGATCACCCTCCAGTTCCTCGAGGGAACGGAACCGAAAACCTATTGCACGTATCACGAAAACAGCGAGAATTTAAGGCGTACCTCGGTGGAACGGCTCCAAAGCGAGGGTTTCGCCGCGGGCCAGCGCCCGATAACGGTCGACACCTCGGACCTTATGCTGGATCCCTCGATTTTCGAGGATCCGGCGCCGCGCGTGAAGCCGAGGCAGGGCGCCGGGCAAACCGCTGCGCCCGAGGCCGACGCGCTCACCGAAACGGCGGGTACCCAGGAAGGGCAAGCCGACGGTACCGGAACCGGCGACTCGGGCGCCCGGGAACCCGAGTCCAACCCGTTCCTTGAATAGGGGGATGCATGCAGATCGCGATTGACGACATAACAGTCCGCAAGCGGGTTCGGGGTAATCTCGAAGGCGTGGAAGAATTGATGGAAAGCATGCGCCATTACGGGCTTCTCAACCCCGTCACGGTGAACTCGAAATACGTGCTCATCGCCGGCCGCCGACGGCTTGAGGCGGCGAAACGGCTCGGGTGGAGGTCCATCACCGCGAACGTGATCGACGATACCGACAAGATTAGCGAGCTGGAACTGGAGATCGAGGAAAACACCCAGCGCCGCGACTTCACGGAAGCGGAACTGCTGTCGGCCTATACGCGCCTAGAAAAAATGCGGAACCCGAATATCTTCATCCGCATCTGGCGGGCCATCGTGGCCTTTTTCAGGGGCATCTTCGCGCCGAAGCCGTAAAGGCAGCGGAATTCGCGAAAAAAAACCGGGGCGACAAACCCCGGTTTTTTTTGCGCCCGCGCGGCGAGCCTTACTTGGTTACCACCCGGACGAACTTTTTCTTGCCCGCCCGGAGCACGGTCTCGCCATCCGAGTCGAGAGCGTCCGCGCCGATGACGGCCTTCGCGTCCTTCACCGGGTTTTCGGCGACCGTCGCGCCGCCCTGCTCGACCAGGCGCCGCGCGTCGCTTTTCGAGCCCGCGAGGCCCGCCTCGAAAAAGAGGTCCAGAATGCCGATGCCGGACTCGAAGCGGGAGCGTGCAAGCTCCACGGTCGGCATGGAGGCTTTGTCCCCGCCGCCTCCGAAGGCCGCCTTCGCGCCCGCGAGGGCCTTTTCCGCCTCGTCCTTGCCGTGAATGAGGGCGGTCACCTCGAAGGCGAGGCGCTCCTTCGCCGCGTTGACGTTCCCCTTCATCACCTCGTCGATCTCGGAAACGGGAAGGAAGGTGAAAAGGAGGAGGAATTTGCGGGTGTCCGCGTCGGTCACGTTCCGCCAATACTGGAAGAAATCGTAGGGGCTGGTGATCGAGGGGTCCAGGAAGAGGGCGCCCTTCTCGGTCTTTCCCATCTTCTTGCCGTCGCTCGTGGTAATGAGCGGG
>QKCE01000011.1 GCA_003245785.1 Spirochaetales bacterium
GACGAGTTCAACGGAACCTGGGCCGTGGGCGTCGCCCTGAGCTACGACCTGGGCGGCCTTCCCGCGAACCTGAAAAACGCCGAGGCCAAGGGCATCGACGCGCGAAAGACTTCCGCCGACGGGGACCGCGCCGCGGAAACCGTCGTGCTCGACGTCCGGAACTGCCGGCTCGCCCTCGAGCGGGCGAGGGGAGACCTCGAGCTCGTGACGGCGATGGTCGATCAGGCGAAGGAAAACGAGCGCGTGACCTCCCAGCGGGTGAAAAACGGCACCGCGAGCGACCTGGACCTGCTGACCGCGTCCTTCGCCCGGATCCGCAGCGAGTTTTCCGTCCTCAACAAGGGAATCGACTGCCGCATCGCCGAGGCGGACCTCGCCCGCGCGGTGGGCTTATCCGTAGGCGCCCCGGTTCCCGGGCTCAAATAAGGAGCGCGTCCAGATGCTGAGGCTTTTCAGGATGCTCAAGCCCTGGTGGATACCGATCGCGGCAACCCTCGTGGTCGTGTTCGCCCAGAGCATGAGCGACCTCTATCTCCCCAACCTGATGTCCGACATAGTCAACAAGGGCATCACGAACGGGGACGTGAACTACATACTTTCCACCGGGCTCAAGATGCTTCTCGTCGCCCTGCTGGGATCCCTGTGCGCCGTGACCGCGAGCTTCCTCTCGTCCCACGTGGCCATCGGGTTCAGCGAGAACCTGCGCGAGAGAATCTTCTCGGGCGTGTCCCGCTTCTCCCTCCGGGAGTTCGACGTGATCGGCACGCCCTCCCTCGTGACGCGAAGCACCAACGACGTGAACCAGATCCAGAACGTGCTGATCATGATCCTGCGGATGATGATCGGCGCCCCGATCACGGCGGTCGGCGGCATGATCCTGGCCCTCCAGAAGGACTCGGGACTGGCCTGGGTCATCTTCGTCGCGATCCCGGTCCTCGGCCTCCTTATCGGGACCGTGGCTTCCCTCGGGTTCCCCCTGTTCCAGGTGATCCAGAAAAAGATCGACCGGATCAACCTCATCGTGCGGGAAAACCTCACGGGCATCCGGGTAATCCGGGCCTTCAACCGCGCCCCCCACGAGCGGGCCCGCTTCGGGGAAGCGAACGCCGACCTCATGGAAACGGCGGTCAAGGTAAACCGCATTTTCGCGATGATGTTCCCCTTCATGATGCTTATCATGAACATGACCGTAGTCGCGATCCTCTGGTTCGGTTCGGGCCGCATCGATAGCGGCGCCTCCAACGTTGGCGACATGATGGCCTTCATGCAGTATGCCATGCAGATCCTCTTCTCGTTTATCATGGCCGCCATCATGTTCATCATGGTTCCCCGGGCCCAGGCCTCGGCGGACCGCATCCACGAGGTGCTCGAGATAGTGCCGGACATTTCGGATCCCGAATTCCCCGCGGCGCCCGACCCGGCCCTGCGGGGAACGGTGGAATTCCGGGACGTGTCCTTCGCCTACCACGGCGCGGAGCATCCCGCGGTTTCGGGGATTTCCTTCAAGACCGGCCCCGGCGAGACGACCGCGATCATCGGCAGTACCGGCAGCGGCAAGTCCACCCTCCTTTCCCTCATCCCCCGGTTTTACGACGCGACCGGCGGGGAAGTGCTCCTGGACGGCGTGGACGTGCGGAACATGACCCTCGCGGACCTCAGGTCGCGGATCGGCACGGTGCCCCAGAAAGCCGTTCTCTTCTCGGGCACCGTCCGGGAGAACCTGCTGTACGGCAAGGAAGACGCCACGGAGGCCGAGCTCGAGGAGGCGCTGAAAACTTCCCAATCCTGGGATTTCGTTTCGGCCATGGACGGCGGGCTCGACGCGCCCATCGCCCAGGGGGGGACCAACGTCTCGGGCGGCCAGAAGCAGCGGCTTTCGATCGCCCGCGCCCTGGTGCGCAAGCCCGAGGTGTACCTCTTCGACGACAGCTTCTCGGCCCTGGACTTCAAGACCGACGCGAGGCTCCGCGCCGCCCTGGCGGACAAGACCGGGGACGCGGCGGTAATCATAGTCGGCCAGCGCGTCTCGTCGATCATGCACGCCGACCGCATCGTCGTGCTCGACGAGGGCAAGATCGCCGGAATCGGCACCCATGACGAGCTTTACCGGACCTGTTCCGTCTATCGCGAGATCGTGGAATCCCAGCTTTCCCAGGAGGAACTCGCATGAGCGACTCGAGCCAAAACCGGCCCGGCCCGGGCGGCCCCGGCGGACGACCCGGCGGCATGGGCGGCGGGCCCATGGGCGGCATGCGGGGCCCCGTGGAAAAGCCCAAGGACATGGGCAAAACCTTCAAGCGGTTCGTCGAGTATTTCGGCGTTCGAAAGAAGCAGATCGTCGCGGTGTTCATCCTCGCCGTCACGAGCACGGTGTTCAGCATCGTCGGCCCGAAGCTCCAGGGCTTCGTGACCACCAGGATATTCGACGGGATCATGGGCAAGTACGCGGCGGCCATGCTCGGCAAGCCCCTTCCCGCCCTGGACATGAAGTATATCTCCCATATGCTCCTCGGCATCGTGGGGCTTTACCTCGTGAGCGCGGCCCTCGGCTACGCCCAGCAGCTCATCATGTCCGACGTGGCGCAGAAGATCGTGTACGACATGCGGCGCGACATGAACGACAAGCTCCACCGCCTGCCCCTGAAGTATTTCGACGGGCGGACCCACGGCGAGGTCATGAGCCGCATGACGAACGACATCGACAACATCGGGAACACGCTCCAGCAGAGCCTCACCCAGATGATCACCTCGACCACGACCATCGTCGGCATCCTCGTAATGATGCTCACGATCAGCCCGCTTCTCACGCTGATCAGCCTTTTGACGCTGCCGACCGCCATGCTCGCCACCATGAACATCGCGAAGGTTTCCCAAAAGCAGTTCGGCGCCCAGGCGAAGGAACTCGGGAAGCTGAACGGCCATATCGAGGAAATGTACTCGGGCTTCAGGATCG
>QKCE01000272.1 GCA_003245785.1 Spirochaetales bacterium
CGCTCCTCCTCGCCCGGGAATGCGCCGGCTCGATCCTGGCGGAAAGCGGGGACTCGAACCTTCGCGTCTGGCTCGGGAGGCAGCGGGTCGAATACGTGGAAACGGAAGACGGGGACATCCTCTTGGATATAGACACTCCGGAAGATTACGAGCGCGCGAGGCGCGTCGCTTCCGGGAAAGGCAATGAACCGGGAGAGAATCATGCATGACATGGGTATCGTGAACGGCACCGCGTACGTCGCGGGAAGCTTCGTCGCCTGCAACGTGTATTTCTCCGGCGGACGGGTGAGCGCGGTCTCGACCGGGGCTCAGCCCTGCGCGGAAACAGTAAACGCATCCGGAAAGCTCGTGCTGCCGGGATTCATAGACCCCCACGTGCACTTCGACCTCGGCGTCGGCGCGAACCGTACGGAGGACGACTTCCGTTCCGGCTCCGTCCAGGGCGCCCTCGGCGGCGTGACCACCTATATCGACTTTCTCGACCCGGTGAAGACCGCCGACGGAATCAAGGCCGCCTTCGACGGGCGCATGGCCCTCGCCCGGGAAAGCGTGACGGACTTCGCGTTCCACGCCACAGTCGCCAACCCGACCGACCCCGCCGCCGCGCTCATGGACGCCTGCCTCGAGCGCGGAATGAGCTCCATCAAGCTTTTCACGACCTACTCCGACACGGACCGGCGAACCTACGACCGCTCCATCCGCGAGCTCCTCTCGCTTTCCCGCGGGAAGGGCGTGCGCATCTCGGTCCACGCGGAAAACGACGACCTCCTCTCGGCGGCCCCGTTCATCCCGGTCGCGGAACACGAACGCTCCCGCCCGGTCATCAGCGAGCTGACCGCCGCGGTAAACCTCGCCCTCCTGGCCCGGGAAACCCGCGGGCTCCTCTATATCGTGCACGTCAGCGCGGGCAGCACCGCCGCGGAGCTCGAGCGCTCCTTCGGCGGGGAACTGCGGGACGGGACGATCGTCCTCGAAAGCTGTCCCCATTATTTCATCCTTTCGAGCGACCGCTACGCCGATGGCGACGGATGGCGCTACACCATGACGCCCCCCCTCAGGGACGAAGGCGAGCGGGCCCTGCTCCGGGAGCGCCTCGGCTCGCTCACCTGCGTCGGCACCGACCACTGCGCCTTCCCGGAGAGCAGGAAAAACCGCCCCTCCACCCGGGAAATCGCCATGGGTCTCGGCGGCATCCGCCATTCCTTCGTGAACATGTTCACCGAATTCGGCCCGCGGGCCATACCGCTCTATACCGAAAACCCCGCCCGAGTCCACGGCCTCTACCCGCGGAAGGGAAACCTCCTGCCCGGGGCCGACGCCGACGCGGTAATATTCGACCCGAACTTCCGCTCCCGGATCGACGATCCGGCGAGCGCGTATCACGGCCGCGAAACGAGGGGGAAAATCGAGACGGTGTTCCTCCGCGGCGCGGCCATCGTCAGGGACTGCGAAACGGGATTCGGTTCGGGCGCCTACATCCGGAGGAAGATCGATGAAACGAATATCTGAGTCCGTCACGAAAAAGGACCACGCCGAAAAGGCGGCGGGCGACGCGCGGTACATCGCGGACCTTTCCTTCGACGGCATGCTGCACGCAGGCTGGGTCCGCTCCGGGCGTGCCCACGCGCGCCTCCTGGGCGTCCGCGTGCCGCCGCTCCCCGAGGGCTACCGCGCCGTCGACCGGCGCGACGTGCCCGGGGTGAACCTCCTCAAGGTGGTCACGAGCGAGCAGCCCATTTTCGCCGAGGACGAGGTCCGCTTCGTCGGCGAGGCTATCATGATGATCGTCGGGCCCGACGGCGCGAAGGCCCGGGAGCTCGCGCGGAAAGTCGAGGTCGATTACGGGGACCTGCCCGCCTCGGAACTGTTCGGCGAAGGCGCCGAGACCGTCGCGTCCTACGCGTACAAAAAGGGCGATCCCGAATCCGCCTTCGCCTCGGCCGCCTCGGTAGTCGGGGAAACCTTCGAGACCGGTTACCAGGAGCAGGCGTACATCGAGCCCCAGGGAGCCATCGGCTTTTACGAAGACGGAAAGAGCACGGTGTACGGCTCGATGCAATGCCCGTATTACGTGAAGGCCGCGGTCGCGCAGGCCATGGGCCTCGGCGACGACGCCGTGCGAATCGTGCAGGCGACTACCGGCGGGGCCTTCGGGGGGAAGGAGGACTATCCCTCGCTTCTCGGCTGCCAGGTCGCCGTGGCGGCGCGCGCCTGCGGCGCCCCGGTCCGGGTCGTGTTCGACCGCCGGGAGGACATGGCGGTCACGCCGAAACGGCACCCCTCGCGCATCGACTACGAGGCGGCCCTGGACGCGGAGGGGAACGTCCTCGCCCTGAGGATGGACGTTACCTTCGACGGCGGCGCCTACCTCGGCCTCTCGGGCGTCGTGCTCCAGCGCGCCCTCATCGCCGCCGCCGGGGTTTACCGCGTCGACAATCTCGACGTGCGCGGCCGGGTACTCGCGAGCAATACCGTGCCCAACGGGGCCTTCCGCGGTTTCGGCGCGCCCCAGGCCTTCTTCGCCCTCGAGACCTTCATGAACCGTCTCGCCTTCCGCGCGGGAAGGGAGCCCCTGGACTACAAGCTGCGCCACCTGGCCCGGAAGGGCGACCTTACCGCGACGGGCGGCGTGTTCCACCACGACATCGTGATGGACAAAATGATCGAAAAGATCGACGCGATGTCGGGCTACCGCGAAAAGCGCGCGCGTTACGCGTCCCAGGACGGGCGTTACCGCCGGGGCATCGGCCTTTCGCTCTTTTTGCACGGCTGCGGTTTCACGGGGTCGGCGGAAAAGGACTACATCAAGTCGGTCATCCGCATGGCCAAGCGCGCCGACGACACCGTCGAGATTCTCGCGAGCAATACCGACATGGGCCAGGGCCTCAAGACCACCTTCGCGAAGATCGCCTCCCGGGTCCTCGGCATTCCCCTGGACCGCGTAATCGTCGAAAACCCCGACACGGACCGGGTGCCGAACTCCGGCCCCACCGTGGCGTCCCGTTCCCTCATGATCGTGGGCAAGCTCGTCGAGCGGGCCTCGGAACGCCTCCGGGACCGCTGGGTTCCCGGCCGGGCGGACGAGGTCGAGGAGCATTACCGGCACGCCGAGCTGATTCCCTGGGACCTCGCGACCTTCACGGGGGACGCGTATCCCGCCTATTCCTGGGGCGTAAACGTCGTGGAAGTGGAGGTGGACACCCTCCTCGCCACGGCCGAACTCAAGGGCGCGTGGGGCGTGTTCGACGTGGGAAACGCGATAGACGACACGATCATGCGGGGCCAGATGGAAGGGGGCATGCTCCAGGCCATCGGCTACGGCTCGATCGAGAAGATGGAAAACGCAGGAGGAAAGATCCGCCAGGCGAGCATGACCGACTACATCGTGCCGACCGCCATGGACGTCGTGCCGATCGGGACCGCCCTGGTCGACAATTTCTACCCCGAGGGCCCCTTCGGCGCGAAGGGCGCGGGGGAACTCACGATAATAGGCGGGGCCCCGGCGTATTCCGCCGCGGTCGAGCAGGCCGCGGGTGCCCCGGTCAATTTCATTCCCGTCACCCCCGAAAGACTGATGGAGGTAATCTCTCATGATTGATTTCGAACTTAACGGAAAGAAGGTTACCGCCGACTGCGGCGCCACCGACCGCCTTCTCGACGTCCTTCGCGGGGGCTTTTCCCTCTCCGGCCCGAAGGAAGGCTGCGGCGAGGGGGAGTGCGGCGCCTGTTCCGTCATCCTCGACGGAAAGCTGATCAATTCCTGCATCGCGGCGATGGGAAACGTGCGGGGCAAGGCGGTGCTCACTATCGAGGGCCTCCGTGAAACCCCGCGCTTCGCCGTGCTCGACGCGTGCTTCGCCGAGGCGGGGGCCGTGCAGTGCGGCTTTTGCACCCCGGGCATGATGCTCGCCGCCGAGGCCCTCCTGTCGAAAAACCCGAAGCCCTCCGAGGCGGACGTTCGGGTCGCCATATCCGGGAACCTTTGCCGATGCACGGGTTACAACATGATCGTCGAGGCGATCCTCGCCGCGAGCGAACGGGGAGCGGGCTTATGGTAAAGGCGTATTATCCCGACTCCCTCGAGGCGGCGCTCCTCGCCCGGCGGAACGACCCGGGCGCCCGTATCGTCGCGGGGGGGACCGATTTCATGGTCGCCAAGCCGCCCGCGGATTCCGCGATTTTCGTCGCGTCCGTGCCCGTCCTCTCGGACGTGAAGCTTACCGACGGACCGCGAGGCCCGGTCCTCGGGATAGGCGCCTGCGCGACCTATTCCGACCTCGAAAACAACCCGCTCGTCCCCGCGATGCTACGGGACTGCGTCTCCCAAATCGCCGCCCCGGGAATCCGGAACGCCGGAACCATCGGCGGCAACGCGTGCAACGCCTCCCCGGCCGGGGACGCCCTCCCGGTCCTCTACGCCCTTTCGGCGCGGGTACGGCTCGCGTCCCTCGCCCCGGACGGCTCCGTCGCGAGGCGCGAAATCCCGATCGGCGAGTTCATTCTCGGGGTGAGGAAAATCGCCCTCGGTCCCGCCGAGATCCTCGAGTCGATCCTCCTCGGCGCGGACGCCTGGTCGAACGGCACGATAACCTCCTACCGCAAAATCGGGGCCCGCAACGCCCAGGCCATATCGAAGCTTTCCTTCGCCGCCACGTTTCGCGCGGAGTCGGGCCGGGTGGCGCGCTTCACCGCCGCCTTCGGTTCCGTCGGGGCGACGACGGTCCGCGCGGAGGATATCGAGGCACGCTGGATCGGCGCCTCCGTCGCCGACTTTACCTCGGCCGCCCGCGAGATCCGGTCGGCCTACGAGGGCCGCATCAAGCCGATCGACGACCAGCGCTCGACCGCGAAATACCGGAAGGCCGCGTGTCTCAATTTGCTGGAAGATTTCGTACGGAACGGGGCGGCCCTATGACGAAAACCCTCATAATCGGAAACGGGAACGTACTCACCCGGGACCCCGCCGATCCTTGGGTCGCGGGCGGAGCGGTCGCCTGCGCGGACGGAAAAATCCTCGCCCTCGGCCCGACGGCGGAACTGCGCCGGAGGTATCCGGGCGCGGAATACCTGGACGCGCAAGGAGGGCTCATAATGCCGGGGCTCGTCAACGCCCACCAGCACACCTACAGCGCCTTCGCCCGGGGGCTTTCCATCCCCGGGAATACGCCCTCGAATTTCGCCGAAATTCTCGAGGGCACCTGGTGGCGCCTGGACCGCAGGCTTTCTCCCGAGGCGACCTATTACGGCGCCCTTTCGTTCTTCCTCGAATCCCTCCGGTGCGGGGTAACCACCGTGATAGACCATCACGCCGGGTACGGCTCGATCGCCGGGAGCCTTTTCGGGATTGAGGAAGCGGCCCGGCTCGCGGGCCTGCGCGCCTGCCTTTGCTTCGAGGTTTCGGACCGCGACGGCCCCGACAAGGCCGAGGCGGCGATCCGCGAAAACGCCGACTTCATCGCCCATGCCCGCGCGGCGGGCGACGGAACCATCGGCGCCATGATGGGCCTCCACGCCTCGTTCACCCTCTCCGACGCGACCCTGGAACGGTGCCGCGCGGCCACCCCCGAGGGCGTCGGCTTTCACGTCCACGTCGCCGAGGGAATGAGCGACGCGGATCATTGCCGGAAGACCTACGGCGCGTCGATCGTCGAGCGCTTCGACCGCGCGGGGATCCTCGGAAGGAATTCCGTCGCGGCCCACTGCATACACGTCGGGCGGTCGGACATCGAAACCCTCGCCGCCAGGGGCGCGTGCGTGGTCCACAATCCCGAGTCCAACATGGCGAACGCCGTGGGCTGCCCGCCGGTCCTCGACATGGCCCGCGCCGGGGTACTCGTAGGCCTCGGCACGGACGGCTATACCAACGACATGCTCGAGTCCCTGAAGGCGGCGAACTGCCTCCTCAAGCACGATTCGAAAGATCCCTCCGCCGCCTGGGCAGAGGTTCCGGCCGCGCTTTTTTCGGGCAACCGGGAAATCGCGAACCGGGTCCTCGGCGCGGACGTCGGAACGCTGAAACCCGGCGCCGGCGCGGACATCGCGGTCTTCGACTACCGCCCCTTCACGCCGATGGACGCGTCCAACGCCGACGGCCATATCCTCTTCGGCCTGAGCGGCCGGCAGGCCCGTCACGCGGTCGTCGCGGGCAGGGTCGTATACCGGGACGGAGCGTTCCCGGCCCTCGACGGGGAGGAGATCGCCGCGAAAAGCGCGGAAGCCTCCGCAAAATTATGGAAGGCGGTAAAAGACGCATGAAAAACCGGATGGTCCCGATACCCTTTGAAACCCTGCTTCTTCGCTGCCTCGCCGAGTATCGCGAATCGAAGTCCCTTTTTTACGTGCCCGTCGAACCCCTGGCCGCCCCCTTCGTTTCCCCGATCGGGCCCGCAGCGGGTCCCCATACGCAGATGGCCCAGAACATCGTGGCGGCATGGGCCGCCGGCGCGCGGCATTTCGAGCTAAAGACCGTGCAGGTCCTCGAGGGCGAGGCCCTCGGCATCGCTAAGCCCTGCATCGCCATGGACGGCGGCGTGTACAATACGGAATGGTCCACGGAGCTCACCGTCGCCGAGGCGCGGGACGAGTACGTGAAAGCCTGGTACCTGATCCACCTCCTCACCCGGGAACTCTCCCTCGAGGCGTCGGGCTTACCCGTCTTCTACATGAGCGTGGGCTACGACCTCGAGGGCATCAAGTCGTCGAAGGTGAACGGCTTTATCGACGCGATGAAGGACGCGTCCGCGTGCGCGGCCTGGCGGGAATGCGAAGCCATGGCCCTGAAGCACGTCGGCGAATTCCGGAACCTGAAGGAAGCGGGACTCGAGTCCGTTCCGCCCGCGATCAGCGGTAGCGTCACCCTTTCGACCCTGCACGGCTGTCCCGCGGCGGAGATCGAGGATATCGCCCGCCACCTCCTCGGCGCAAAGGGCCTCGACGTCTTCCTCAAGATGAATCCGACCCTCCTCGGCCGGGAACGGGTCGCCGAGCTTCTCGCGGGACGGGGCTTCGATCCCGAACGGTTGAAAGCCGACTCGTTCTCCCACGACATCTCCTTCGCCGACGCGACGGCCATGCTGCGCCGCCTCCTCGCTTACGCCAAGGCATCGGGACGCGTCCTCGGCGTCAAGCTGACGAACACGCTGCCCGTCGCCTCCCGGGGCGAACTCTCGGGCGAGACCCTCTACCTTTCGGGCTCCCTCCTCCGGCCCCTGGCGACCGGCGTCGCCGCCCTCCTCGCGGGGGAATTCGGCGGCGGGCTGCCCCTTTCCTATTCGGGAGGGGCGGACCGTTCCAACGTCGCGGCCCTCGCGGGGGCGGGCCTTTTCCCGGTCACGGTTTCCTCGGCCCTCCTGGCCCCGGGGGGATACCGCAACCTGACGTTCATGAACCGCGCCCTCGCCGAGGCGAACCGGAAGCCCCGCTTTTCGGCGAACGGAAGTCCGGCGGCAACGCCGCGGTCAGCCGCTTCGCCGTACCCGCGGGTCGACGCCGCGGCCCTGGCGGCCCTTGCCGCCGGGGACCGAGAAAATCCCGCGCCGGTTCGCCTGCCCCGCGCCGCGCGCCGGGCCATTACCCTCCCGGCTACGGAAACGCCCCCCGGCGAGCCCGACGAGTGCGGACGATGTTCCAACTGCGTGGACGTATGCCCCAACAGGGCGAACGTCCCGTACACGGTAAACGGCGCGCGCGCGGTCCGGCATGACGGGGCACTCTGCAACGAATGCGGCGCCTGCGTATTCCTCTGCGTAGAGGGCCGGACGCCCTGGCGGGACAAAAAAGAAATCGACCGAAAGGAGAACATATCGTGAGTTCGTTCAAGATTACGTCAAGGACCCGCTCCGGGTCGATCCCGGTAAGCCTGGATCATCTCGGTCTCGAGGCCGCCGAGCGGGCGCGCCGCTTTCACGCGTCCTTTCCCATGTACGCGGAAACGCCCCTCGCGTGCCTCGACGCTCTCGCGTCCCGCCTCGGCGTCTCGAAAATATTCGTGAAGGACGAGTCGTACCGGTTTGGCCTCAACGCCTTCAAGGTCCTGGGCGGCAGCTTCGCCATGGGAAACTGGATAGCGGAAAGGCTCGGCGTCCCCATAGACGAACTCTCCTTCGACCGAATCGTTTCGCCCGAAACCAAGGCCGCCCTCGGCGACCTGACCTTCGTCTCGGCGACCGACGGGAACCACGGGCGCGGCGTCGCCTGGACCGCCGCCCGGCTCGGACAAAAATCCGTCATCTACATGCCCAAGGGGAGCGCCGCCGAGCGCCTGGCGAACATCCGGGCGGAGGGCGCCGACGCTTCGATAACCGAGTTCAACTACGACGACGCCGTGCGCCTCGCGAATCGCCACGCCGAGGAGCGCGGTTGGGTGATGGTCCAGGACACCGCGTGGGAAGGCTACGAGGATATCCCGAACTGGATCATGCAGGGCTACACGACCCTGGCCTACGAGGCCTGGCGCCAGCTCGAAGGCGTGAAGCCCACGCACTTATTCCTGCAAGCCGGGGTCGGTTCCTTCGCGGCCTCGGCCCAGGGCTTCTTCGCCTCGGTATACGGCGCCGAACGGCCCGTCACGGTCATCGTCGAGCCCAACGCCGCGGACTGCGTGTTCCGCACCGCCCGGGCGGCCGACGGCAAAATGCACCCCGTAACCGGCGACATGGACACGATCATGGCGGGCCTCGCCTGCGGGGAACCGGCCACCGTGGCCTGGAAAGTCCTCGACGCCTGCGCGGACCACTTCCTTTCCGTGCCGGATTACGCCGCCGCCCAGGGCATGAGGATACTGGGGAACCCGGTCGGCGACGACCCCCGGGTAATCTCCGGGGAGAGCGGGGCCGCCGGGCTCGGCGCCGCCTCCGAGATCCTCAGGGACGAAGCCCTCGCGGACATGAAAAGGAAAATAGGCCTGGACGAAAATTCCGTCATCCTCTTCGTGAACACCGAGGGCGACACCGACAGGGAAAATTACCGCAGGATCGTCTGGGACGGCCTGCATTCGAGAGGGGAGGCGGCGACATGCTGAGCGAAAAGAGGAAAGAGGCGGTGGTCGAACTCTGCCGCGCTCTGATACGGGAAAAAAGCTATTCCGGCGAGGAAGGCGGCGTTGCCGCGACCGTGAAAAAGCACCTCGAGGCAGCGGGCTTCGACGAAATCATCGTCGACGGTTACGGCAACGTGCTCGGGAAAATCGCCGGGAAACGCCCCGGAAAGAAGGTGCTCTTCGACGGGCATATCGACACGGTCCCGGTCGGAAAGGAATCGGACTGGACCTACCCCCCTTTCGCGGCCGAGATTCACGACGGAAAGGTGTACGGCCGCGGCGCCACGGACATGAAGGGCGCGGTCGCCGCCTTCCTCTGCGCCGCCGCGGACTACGCCGAGGACACGGGCCGCGACTTCGCCGGGGAAATATGGGTTGCCGGGGTCGTGCACGAGGAATGCTTCGAGGGAATCGCCGCGCGGAGCGTGAGCGCCCGGGTAAAGCCCGACTACGTCGTGATCGGCGAGGCGTCGGAGTGCAACCTCAAGATCGGCCAGCGCGGCCGCGGCGAGGTGGTGGTGGAAACCTTCGGCGTACCCGCCCACTCGGCCAACCCCGAAAAGGGCGTGAACGCGGTATACGCGATGTGCGAGGTCGTCTCGGCGATCCGCGCCCTCGAGCCCGCGGCGCATCCCGTGCTCGGCAAGGGAATCCTCGAGCTGACCGACGTCAAGTCGAGCCCCTATCCCGGCGCGTCCGTCGTGCCGGAATACTGCCGCGCGACCTACGACCGGCGGCTCCTCGTCGGCGAGACGAAGGAAAGCGTCCTCGCCCCCATCGAGAAAACCCTTCGCGGCCTCGAGGCGGCGAACCCCGCGGTCAAGGCGAAGGTTTCCTTCGCGACGGGCCGGGAGAAGTGCTACACCGGCGGGGAAATTAGCGGCGAGCGCTTTTTCCCCGGCTGGCTTTTCGGGAAGGACGAGCCCTTCGTGAAGGACATCGTGGCGGAACTACGGGGCATGGGTCTCGCCCCCTCTATCACCCAATACAATTTCTGCACCAACGGCAGCCATTACGCCGGCGAGGCGGGAATCCGCACCGTGGGCCTGGGGCCTTCGAGGGAAAACCTCGCCCACACGATCGACGAATACGTGGAAATTTCCGAGCTTGAAAGGGCCTCGGAAAGCTATTACGGCATCCTGAATGCCCTGCTCGGGAAGGCGTAACCATGGCCCTCCTCATACGCAACGCCCTGGTCGTGGACGGCACGCGCCGCCCCGGCTTCAAGTCGGACGTTCTCGTCGAGGGCGACCGCATCGCCCGGATCGCCCCCGGCATCGAGCCCGCCCCGGGAACCGAAACCATCGACGCGACGGGCCTCGTGGCGGCGCCCGGGTTTATCGATACCCACAGCCACAGCGACCTGAAGGTGCTCGTGGAGCCGGGCCTCGAGCCGAAGCTCCGGCAGGGCATCACCACCGAGGTCCTCGGCCAGGACGGCATCTCGATGGCGCCCCTGCCGAAAGAATACATAGCCCCCTGGCGCAAAAACCTCGCGGGCCTCGAGGGCGAGTCGGACGCGATAAACTGGGAATACGAAACCTCCGGGGCCTACCTCGAAATGGTCGCTTCCGCCCGCCCGGCGCTCAACGAAGCCTACCTCGCTCCCCACGGCAACGTGCGCATGGAAGCCCTTGGCCTCGGAAACCGCGTCCCCGCGCCGGAAGAATTGGATCGCATGCGCGCCGTCCTCCGCCGGGAGATGGAGGCGGGATGCATCGGCCTTTCGACCGGCCTCATCTACATGCCCTGCGCCTATTCCGCCACCGACGAGGTCATCGAGCTCTGCAAGGTGGTCGCCGAACACGACGGGGTCTTCGTCGTACACCAGCGGAGCGAGGCCGACGACATCATCCCCTCAATGGAGGAAATTCTCCGCATCGGCGCCGAGTCCGGGGTCCGCGTGCATTTCTCGCACTTCAAGGTGTGCGGGAAGGACAACTGGGGCAAAATCCCCCGGATGTTCGAGCTCCTCGACGAGGCCCGCAAACGGGGAATACGCGTCTCCCTCGACCAATACCCCTACGTAGCGGGCAGCACCATGCTCGG
>QKCE01000103.1 GCA_003245785.1 Spirochaetales bacterium
CGCGGCCTTCGGCATGCCCGACTGTCGGTTTTCCGCGTAGGCGTCGGCGTAGCGCGGGAGGCGGTCGGGAAACCGGCGCCTCACGAGGTCCATGAAAATATCCTTCTGCCGCCCGGGCCTGAGGGTGAGGCCGCCCGGGTACACGAATTCCGCCCCCGCGTCCCGGCAGGCCCGGAACAGCGCCGCGACGTCGCCCGGATCGTCGGTAATGCCCGGGCAAAGGGGCATCGCCATGACGCCCGCGCGAAATCCCGCCTCCCGGGCCAGGCGGATCGCTTCGAGCCGCCGCGCGGGGGGCGAGGCGCCCGGCTCCAGGAGGGAGGCGAGGCCCGGGTCCAGGGTGGTCAGGGTGAAAATGACGAGGGCTTTCGGGAAACGGGCGAGCACGTCGAAATCCCGGAGAATCCGGGCGTTCTTGGTAAGGATGACTACGGGAAGCCCCGCGGGTTCGAGGGCCTCCAGGGTTTCCCGCATCAGGCGGAAGCGGCCGTCGTAGGGCTGGTACACGTCGGTCACCCCGGAGCCTATGCAGACGGCCCCGTATTCCCGGGCACCGAGGCCGCGGGCGACGTCGGCGCGGAGCAGTTCCGGCAGGTTGAACCGGACGCCGATATCCCGGTCGAAGACGCCTTCCACGTAGTACTTTTCCGCCCGTCCGTCGCAATAGACGCAGCCGTGGCCGCAGCCCCGGTAGGGCGCGAGCACGCGATACAGGGAAACGAGAAAGGGTTCGGCGAGGGCGCCGCGGGAAAGGGCGGACTTCGCCTCGAGATTCGTGAAACGCGGCGCGGCCATGGCCCGATTGTACCCGGGACCGGCCGCGCCTGTCAAAGCATTTTGCTTACTTTTCCGGACGTCAGCCGGCGGTAACCGTCAGGCGAGCCGAAAGAAGGCTTTGGTCCCGGGAATCGTGGCCCGCGAGAATCGCGAATTCCCCGGGCTCGAGGACCCTTCGCCCGTCGATGCCCACCAGGGAAAGGGAATCCGTCGGGAGGGGAACGCCCACCGTCACCGTCGCGCCCGCGGGGACCGTCACCCGGGCGAAGGCCTTGAGCTCCTTTACCGGCGTGACGATGGACGCGAGAAGGTCCGCGGCGTATACCTGCACGGTCTCGGTTCCCTCCCGGTCCCCGGCGTTCGTGAGGGTCACGTTCACCAGAACGGTCTCTCCCGCCCGCGCGGCGTCCTTCGAAAGGCTCACCGAATCGTAGCGGAACTCCGTATAGGAGAGCCCTTCGCCGAAGGCGAAAAGGGGAGTCCGGTCGCAGTCGTGATACTTGCCCTCGTGCCAGCCGGGAATCTGGTTGTAATACACCGGAATTTGTCCCGTGGTCCGCGGGAAGGAAATGGGGAGCCGCCCCGAGGGGTTGAAGGCGCCGAAAATGGCCTCCGCCGCGGCGATGCCCCCGTGGGTGCCGGAGTTGAAGGTTTCCACCACCGCGTCGGAGGCCTCGGCGACCCGGCCGAACTCCAGCGGCTTTCCGTTCACCAGGACCGACACGAGCGGCACGCCCCGCTTCCGGCAATCCGCCGACAGGGCCTCGACGAGCTCGTTCTGCATGCCCGTCAGCTCGAGATTCGCCCGGTCGTGGGCTTCCCCGGTTTGGGGAAGGGTATCGCCCACGAAGACGAAAACCGCGTCGGCCTTTTTCGCGGCCTTACGGGCCTTCGCGATCCACTGGACGGAGGGGTCCGTCGCGTCGCAGCCCTTCTCGTATATAACCCCGACGCCCCGTTCGCCCGCGAGCTTTTTGAGGCCGTCGAGCATGGTGTCGACCCGGAAGGTAGGCACCGCGTCGTAATGGGGCGTCGGGTGGGTGAAAAAGGTCCAGTCGCCGAACTGGGCGCGGACCGAATCGGCGTTCGGCCCGATCACCGCGATCCTGCGAACCCGGCGTCCGGCCGACGCCCCGCCCTCGGCGGTTGCCGGCTTCTGCCCCGCGATCGGCAGGGCCGGGGAGCCGCCCACCGTCCCGTTTTTCAGGAGTACCAGGCACTCCCGGGCGATCTCGAGGTTTTCCTTCCGGTGGGCCTCGCAGTTGTATACCGCCTCGGCGTCCTTCGCCGCGGGGTCCTCCGAAAGGGGGAGGGTCTTAACCTTGTCGGGATTGTCGAAAAGTCCCGCGAGGAATTTGATGTTCAAAATGCGCGTCACCGCCTCGTCGATTTGGCTTTCCGCCACCTCGCCCCGCGCGAGGAGCGCCAGGGTCGACTCGTAAAACTCCGGGGTCGTCATGATCATGTCGTTCCCCGCCTCGAGGGCGATTCGCGACGCCTCCTCGAGGTTGGCCGCCATCTTGTGGCGGGTATGGAGGCTGAGCACGTTCATCCAGTCGGTAACCACGAAGCCCTTGAACCCCAGTTCGCCCTTCAGCACGTCGCGGAGCAACTCCCGGTGGGCGGAGCAGGGCACGCGGTCCACGGGCTCGTACCCCGCCATCACCGTGTGGACCCCGGCCTTCACGGCCTCCTCGAAGGGGGGCAGGAAAACGTCGCGCACCATGCGCATGCTCACCGCGCTATCGTAGGAATCGCGGCCCCCGGTACTCTCGCCGTAGGCGATATAATGCTTCGCGCAGGCCACGATCCGGTCCGAGGACGCGGGGCTTTCTCCCTGGTATCCCCGTACCGTCGCCGCGCCCATCTTTCCCGAAAGGTAGGGGTCCTCGCCGAAAGTCTCGTCCACCCGGCCCCACCGCGGGTCCCGGCCCAGGCAGAGCACCGGCGAAAAGGTCCAATGGAGGCCCTCCGCCGCCACTTCTTTCGCGGTAACCGCCGCCATCCGCTCGGCGTTCGCCGGGTTCCAGCTTGCCGCCAGCGCGAGCTGGGTCGGGAACACGGTCGCGCCGTTGTGGATCCCGTGGCCGTGAATAGCGTCGATCCCGAAAAGCACCGGGATCCCGAGCCGGTTACCCGTAGCCAGGCGCTGGATTCGCCGCGCGTCGTCCCCCAGGCAATGGAGCACCGAGCCCACGCCCAAGCGGGCCCATTCGTCCGCCCGCTCCGGGGTAATGATGCTGTAGCTGATCTGGACCATCTGCGCGACCTTTTCCTCGCGGGTCATCGCGGAAAGCAGGCCGGCGACGCGCTCTTCTATCGGTTTGCCGGCGTCGAGCCAGGGCTGGGTTGAAGCGGACATGAACGACTCCTCCCGCGCCGATCCGTGATCGGTTTGCGGCGTTTAGCATATAAGTTTCTTTAAGAAACAAATATCTCACGGCTCCTGCGAAATTTCAAGGGGGTCGCGGAGAATCCGCGCCGAATGTACCTACCGGTCGGTAGATCCAAGGCCGAGGCAGAACGTCCCGCCGGGGCGAGGGCTGAGTCTCCGCAGCCGCGGCAAGGGAGACTTTTCCTCGGCGAAGGCTCTGGTCTGCCTGCCGCCCGGAAAGTGACCGCCCCCGCCGGAATCCCCGACCGGCCGGTAAACGCGCGTTCCCGCGAATCGTCTACCTACCGGTCGGTAGATACCATGGTTAACATTCCCAAGGCGCATCTTCGACTCCGCCCCTGCGGGGACTCCCTTTCCGCCGGCTGCGGGGACCGAATCGCGCCCCTCGCGATTCTTCCTGCCTCCCCCCAAAAAGGAAATCCCCTTGAGAAAGGGAGAAGAAACCGTTACTATGGTGCATTCATTCAGGAGTTAGCACAGATGAATCTGGACAAAATGCGCAATATCGGGATCATGGCCCACATCGACGCCGGAAAGACGACGACTACCGAGCGGATCCTTTTTTATACGGGTAAAATTCACCGCATCGGCGAGATCGACGACGGCGAGGCGACGATGGACTGGATGGCCCAGGAACAGGAACGGGGAATTACCATTCAGAGCGCGGCGACCACGACCTATTGGCGCGACTGCCAGATCAATATCATCGATACCCCCGGGCACGTGGATTTCACCGCCGAGGTCGAGCGGTCCCTTCGCGTGCTCGACGGCGCCGTGGCGGTGCTCTGCGCGGTCGGCGGGGTCCAGCCCCAGACCGAGACCGTGTGGCGCCAGGCGGACCAGTACAAGGTTCCCCGGGTGTGCTTCGTGAACAAGATGGACCGGGTGGGAGCCGATTATTTCGCCGCCATGAACGACGTGCGCGAGAAGTTCGGCGCCGAGTGCGTGGCCCTCCAGATCCCGATAGGGCAGGGGAGCGACTTCGAGGGTGTGATCGACCTCGTGGGCATGCGCGAGATCCGCTGGGATTCGGCGGACGAGGGCGAGACGATGCAATTTTCCGCCATCGATCCTTCCCGGGAGGCCGAGGCCCACGAGTGGCGCGACAGGATGCTCGACGTTCTCTCCTCCCGTTCCGACGAGCTTACCGAGCTCATTCTCGAGGGCGCCGATGTGCCCGCCGAGCTTATCCACAAGGAGATCCGCGCCGGGGTTCTCGGGCGGGCCTTCGTGCCCTTCCTCTGCGGCGCCTCGAGGCGCAACCAGGGCATTCAGCCCCTTATCGACGGGATTATCGATTACCTGCCCGCGCCCCACGAGGTGCCCGCGGCAGTCGGCTTCCATACGAAGAAGGAAGAGGACGTTTCGGTCCTCTGCGACCCCGCGGGCGTTCCCCTGGGCCTCGTGTTCAAGATCCAGTACGACCGCGAGGCGGGCTCGCTTTGCTACGTGCGCATGTATTCCGGCAAGATCAAGACCGGCGACCAGGTGTTCAACCTGGGCAAGAAGAAGCGCGAGCGGGTGAACCGGATCCTCCGCATGCATTCCAACAAGTCCGAGGCGATGGACTCCGTCGAGGCGGGGGATATCGCGGTCATTATCGGCTTCAAGTTCGCCCAGACCGGCGATACGGTCGGGAGCGAGGGCATGCCGATCCTCCTCGAAAAGATGCATTTCCCCGAGCCGGTCATTTCCGTGGCCATCGAGCCCAAGACCCTTTCGGAGCGGGACAAGCTGAAGGACACCCTCGATATCCTCGCCCGGGAGGACCCGACCTTCACGAGCCGCGAGGACGCGGAGACCGGCCAGCTGATCATTTCAGGCATGGGCGAGCTCCATATCGACGTGCTCGTCACCCGCATGATCGACGATTTCAAGGTGGAAGCCAAGGTGGGCAACCCGCAGGTGACCTACCGCGAGTCCATTACCGCGAGCGCGACCCACAGCGAGTCCTTCACCAAGGTGCTCGGTGGCAAGGAAAACACCGCCGGTGTTACCCTGGAGGTCGAGCAGCTTCCCCGCGGAACCGGCAACCGCTACGTCAACAAGGTCCGGAAGGCCCAGGTTCCCGAGGAGATTTTCGACGCCGTGGAGCTCGCGATCACCAGCGCCTTCGGCTCGGGCATCCAGTACGGTTACCCCTGCGTGGACGTTGGGGTTACCCTCGCCGCGGTGGACTGGAACGAGCTTACCTCCACCACCTTCGCCTTCGAGGCCGCCGCCTCCCACGGCTTCGACGAGGCCTGCCGCAAGGCGAGCCCTGAGCTCCTGGAGCCGGTGATGAACGTGGACATCCTTTGCCCGAAGGATTTCGTGGGCGACGCGATGAGCCAGGTGACCCAGCGGGGCGGGCTCATCTCGAGTCTCGAGTCCAAGCCCTCGATCGAGGTGGTGCACGCCCAGGCTCCCATGGCGAAGATGTTCGGTTTCTCCACCGCCCTCCGGTCGGTGACCCAGGGCCGCGCGTCCTTCGCCATGACTTTCAGCCACTACGAGGTCAAGAAGGGCGGGCTCCCCAACTACCGCTGATCGGGACCCGGCCCGCGCAAATGTCTTTTTGCGTATGGCGAACTCCCGCGGCGTGGGATATACTTAACGGTATTATGAACCTCGCCGAAACGTTGATTTTGTGCTCGTCCCTCGCGACCCTCGGTTGCGCGGGGACGCTCGCCTTTTTCGTACCGGGCGCGCCCCTCGCGCTGCCAATAGCGCTCGCCGGGGCCTCCGTCCTCTCCGCCGTGCCGGCCTTCGCCGTTTCGGCCCGCCGCCGCGCCCTCGCCCGGGTCGCGGTCGACGCTTCCCGCATCGACCTGCCCCTGGCAACGGCGGTGGTCCTGGCGGTCCCGGAGACCACCGAGGTCGCGGTGCTCACCGCGATCGACACCCTCAACATCCTGCGCTCCCGCTGCCAGGCCGGGACGGATTCCCTCTCCGGCGACCCGGAAACCCTCGCGGACCTGGACCGGCTCCTCGAGGCCCTCCAGTTTCAGGACCTCACCCGGCAGATGCTCGAGAGCGCCGCGGCCATTCTCGATATCGCCGGGGAGAGGCTCCGAGAAACCGCGGAGGGCCCTCGGCTCGCCGGGGCCGACAAAACGCTGAACGAACGGTTCGAGGCGGCCCGAAAGGACCTCCTCGCCCGCGCGAAAACCAAAGACGAAAAAAACGCATTGATGGAGGTACGGTTATGAAGTTTCTTTCGGTAGACGATTCGTCGACCATGCGGAAGATAATCTCGCTCGCGCTCAAGGGCGCCGGGCACGTGATAGAGGAAGCGGAAAACGGGAAGGACGCCCTGGAAAAGCTGAAGACGGTCAAGGTGGACTGTATCCTCCTCGACATAAATATGCCCGAGATGAACGGCATCGAATTCCTGAAGGAGCGGAAGAACCGTCCCGATATCGCGAACGTCCCGGTTTTCGTGCTGACCACCCAGGACGAGGAAGCCCTCAAGGCCGAGGCCATGTCCCTGGGCGCGAAGGGGTTCATCGCGAAGCCCTTCCAGAAGGAAGCGCTTCTCGCCGCGATCAGTAGCGGTATCTGACCGACTGGAGGGACACGCTGAAGGGCGCGCCCTCGGCGTCGAGCCGAAGGTCCGCCACGGCGGTTCCCGGCAGTTCCTCGTCGAAGTAGAGGTAGCGCGGCAGCGAGAGTTGAAGCTCCGTCGCCGCGCCGAAATAGGACGCCAGGAAATTCCCCGTGATGATGTTGAGCATCTCGAGTAGGGCGTCCTCGGCGTGCTTCCGGCGCTGGCCCTCCGGGGTCTCGCTGAACAGTATATCGACCATGCGGTCCCGCAGTTCCGCGGGAACGCGCAGTTCCAGCCTGCACGAGAGCGGCGCCATGACGTCGATCACCGCGCATTTCGTGCCTTCACCGTCCCGGGGAACCGCTTCTCCCCCCCGTATCGTCACGGCGTCGAGAAACGCCATTTCCGCGAATACGGAGACCGTGGCCTCCGTGAGCAGTTCCGCCGCCCGCTCGGGGTCGAGGTTCACGTTCATTCCATGCCTCCGAGGGCGGTAAGGATTTTTTCCGGCGAGACGGGCTTCTGTATGAACCGATGCACGCCCAATTGCTTCAGTTCGGGCTCGATCGCGCTCGTCGCGACGCTCGAGGTAATGACGATGGGGATGTCCCGGGTCTCGCCCTTGTTCTTCACGAGCTTGACGAAGGTGGTCCCGTCCATCTTCGGCATGTTGATGTCCGAGAAGATGAGGTCCACGGTCTTCAGTTCGTCCAGCGCGCTGAGCGCGTCGATGCCGTTTTCGGCCTCCACGAACCGGGCGACCTCGAAGCCGCAGATTTCCACGCAGCGCTGGATGATCATGCGCGAGGTCGCCGAGTCGTCCACGATCAGCACGGACTGGAATTTTTTCATGGCTATATCTCCCATTGCCGCTGTCCCGACGAGAGGAACGTCGTCCCCGAGTCCACGGAAACGGTTACCGTGCGGCTGATGTCGCCCCCCGTATCCTCCGCGGTGGCGCCGAGGGAACTCTTCCAGAGGATCCGCTTGGCCGCCAGTATATTCCGCTTCCCTATGTCAAAGATTCCCCTGTCGTCGAATACCGACGCGCCGCCCGCCAGCTTGATCCTCACGTTTTGCCGGACGGCCCCGAGCTTTTTCATGTCCTCGATCATCAGCGGGATGCCGAGGTCCGCGAAATAGCCGGGCCTCGCCTTTCCCTTTTCGCCGTCTATCGCCGCCTCGGGCAGGGCGAAATGGAGCAGTCCCGCGATATGGAGCTTCACGTCGTACATGACGACGGCGATACAGGAGCCGAGGGCGTAGGTCTTTATCTCGTCGCCGGGGTTGGCGCACACGACCCACTCTCCTATGCCTACGGTATGGATAGCGATGTCGCGCTCCTTCCGGCCGCGGGGGCCGCTCCCTTCCGGTAGCCGAGCAGGGTTTCCGTCATTTCCTCGATCGCGAGGAGCCGCTCGGCGGCCCCCGCCTTCCAGGCCTCCCCGGGCATGCCGAAGACTACCGAGCTTTCCTCGTTTTGCGCGTAGCACCGGGCCCCGCTTTGCCTCATGCGGAGGAGCCCCCGCGCGCCGTCGGAGCCCATGCCGGTGAGGAGGAGCCCGACGCCCCGGTCGCCCGCGGCCTCGGCCACGGACTCGAATAGGGCGTCCACCGAGGGGCGGTGGCCGCTCACCTTTTCGCCCGGGGCGCAGCGGACCCGCCACTTCCCGGAGTCGTATTTGACCCGCATGTGCAGGTCCCCGGGGGCGACGAGCACCGTTCCCCGCTCGACGGCGTCGCCGTCGCGGGCTTCCTTCACGTTTACCGCCGAGTTCCGGTCCAGGGCCTCGGCGAACATCCGCGTAAAGACCGGGGGCATATGCTGGACGATCACGACGGGGGGCATATTCGCGGGGAATTGCGGGACTATGTCGTTGAGCACGTTCGTTCCCCCGGTCGAGGCCCCGATCGCGATAAGAGCGTCCGCCTGGATTCCCCCGGGCGCCCGAACGGCGGGGAGCGACTTGAGGGCCGCGGCGCTGCCGTGCTTTCCCATGTCGGCCTGGGAGGCCGCCCGTATGCGCTCGGCCAGCTGGTCGAGCATTCGGGCGAAGCCCTCGGGGTCCCGGGCGGAGGGTTTGGCGACGAGGTCCAGGGCGCCCGCCCGGAGCGCCTCGAGGGCGCGGGCGGAGCCGGCCGGGGTCACGCCCGAAACGACGATGACCGGGACGGGATACTGGGGCATGAGTTTCGAAAGGAATTCGATGCCGTCCATTCCCGGCATCTCTACGTCCAGGGTAACCACGTCGGGCTTCATGAAGACGATTTTGTCCCTGGCCGCCCAGGCGTTGGACGCGGTGGCCGCCACCTCCAGGTCCGCCTGGCGGGAGAGGCCGTTGGCGATCATTTCCCTCGCGACCGCCGAGTCGTCGACCACGAGGACGCGGATTTTGGCTCGGCGAATCACGGCCCTATCCGCTCCAGGCGCTTGACGTCGGCGTTATCGGTGAACACGAGGTGCTTGTCGTCGATCTCCACCGTGATGCCGATGGGCGACGGGTCGGGCGGGAGTTCCTGGATTATCGCGGGCTTTCCCTCGATGCTGATGTACTGGTAGCCGATAAGCGGCTGGACGGTGAGCCTGCTTTCCCGGATCCTCCAGGAGAGCACCACGGTAAGGCGGTACTCGTAGCTGCCCTTTTCGAGGTCCGCGGTCACCATCACGCGCTTGATGCAATGGTGGGAATGGAACTCGTAGGTCGACTGGTACTGGAGGTTTCGCGGGGTCTCGTCGACGAGCCGGTTCGCGGCGTAAAGCTCCTCGTAGGGGACGCCGTTCACCGCGTGGGACACGACGCGCCACGTTCCCTTCAGCTCGTGCCGCTCTGGGTTCTTGTAGGAGGTCGTGAATTCGTACGTTCCCGTCTCGGCCACCGGTGCCTCGCTCAGGGTTTGCCCGATGGAGCGGGCGAGCGCCTCCAGCCTGTCTTCTCGTTGTTTCGTCGTCATAGCGGTACCGGAAATCCTTTATCGATCAGGGTGCGGTAATCGCGGGCGGCATAGCTCGACGGGCCGCATTCCCAAATCGTCCGCGATTTTTCAAGGGATCGGGAAATATATTCCGATTTGCATATTTCGTAGACCGGTATGTGGAAGGTCGAGAAGAGCTCGCGGTAGGTTTGGACCCGGTGGAGGCGGTTCTCGGCCTTCGTGAAGATGAGGGAGTGCACGTGGATTTCCCGTCCCGCCTCGGCCGAGCAGGCCCGCACCTCCTCGAGGATGGATTCGAGCCCGGACACGGAAAAGAGCTGGAATTCCAGCGGGATGATCACCGCGTCGCTCGCCCGGATCAGCATGTGCTCCAGGGGGCTGTTGGAGGGCGAGGAGTCGATGATGATCCAGTCGTAACGGTTCCGGAGCGCGCCGACGAACTCCGCGAAGCGCTCGTAGTCGCCGATGATCTGGGTGTCGTGTATGTCGAGGCGGAGCCGCTTGTTGGCCGCCGGGATGAGGTCGAGGTTCCGCCTTACCCGGGGATTTATGAAGGCCTCGGGCTTCGGCTTCGCGTCCTTCGCGAGGTCGTCGATCAGCCGGGAAAAATCGAGTTTTTCCTTCGCGCCGAAGAACAGGGTCAGGTTGCCCTGGGGATCCCCGTCGATCATGAGCACCTTTTCGCCGCGCCGGGCGAGCCCCGACGCGATCTGGACGACTGACGAGGTTTTTCCCACGCCGCCTTTCTGATTCGCGATTGTGAAGATCTTCGCGCCGGTCATCGGTTGACTCCTTGTAGCTTCGTTGGGCTGTTCCCGGACGGCGCGGAATTCCTTCCCGGCACCGGCCTTTTCCTGTAAATCGCGGGCATGACGTATTCGAACGGGTTGCTGTCCCGGTGGAGCGATTCCGAGTGGCCGATAAAAAGGTATCCGCCGGGCTTTACGTAGTCATGTATCGTGGACACTACCTTGTCCCTCGATTCCTGGTTAAAGTATATCATGACGTTCCGGCAAAAAACCACGTCAAATTGCCCCCGCATGGGATAGGAGTCCGCCATCAGGTTGAGCCGCTTGAAAAGCACCATGGACTTGATCTCCCCGGATATCGAGAATTCCCCGTCTCCGCTGGACGCGAAGTACCGCTTTTTGAACCGGTCCGGCATTTCGTCGAATTTCTGGCCCTGGTAGGTCCCGGCCTTGGCGGTCATGAGGGCGTTCAGGGAAATGTCCGTCGCGAGAAGGCCGATGTCGGGGGCGGCCGCTCCCTTGCCGAGATAGCGGTCGTGGAGGATCATCGCGACGGAATAGACTTCCTCGCCGCTCGCGCAGCCGGCGCTCCAGATTCTCAAGGGGTAGCCGGGATCCCGCGCGTACAGGGTTTCGAGCTCGGGCAGGACCGTTCCCGCGAGGAAGTCGAAATGGCCCCTTTCGCGG
>QKCE01000339.1 GCA_003245785.1 Spirochaetales bacterium
GGGTTCACGAAGGTATAGTCGGAGTAGCCGTCGAAGGTCGTGCTTCCGGGGAGGAATATGGCGGAGATATCCGCCTTGAGTCCCGGCGCGGGGGCCCCGTGGAGCCATTCGCCCTTGAGGGTGAACCGGTTGTCCCTCGGCTTGAGGGCGCTCCCGTCGGTCTTCAGGTCGATGGCGAGGCGGTTCGGTATGACCGTCTCGATCCTGAGGGTCTGGGTCCAGGTCTGCCCGCCCGCGCGCACCCGGGCCAGCCATTTGCCCGTGGGGTCTTCGGCGTTGGTCGAGGTGTCGATCCGGTAAAAGCCGTCCAGCGACTCGGTATAGGCGGCGGTTTTCGCGATCCGGCCCATGGGATCCTCGAGCTCGAAGACTACCGGGAAATTCGACGGCAATTTCTTCGCCAGGTCCTGCAGGAGGAACACGAGGTGGATATCGTCGCCCGGGCGCCATACCCCTCGCTCGCCGTAGATGAAGCCCTTCACGCCCTTTTCGGCCTTTACGCCGTCGACCATGAAGTGGCTTACGCTCAGGGAAGTGCCCGAGTCGATCCTGAGCCAGGATGTCTGGCCCCTGTACGCGGCGGTTATGAAATAGGGCGACGCGGAAGGGGCGAGGGAGACCGTGCCGTTCTTGTCGGTGACCGCCGAGGCTATTTTCTTTTGCGCGTAGGTATACAGCGAAACCTCGGCGCCCGCGACCGGGGCGGTGGTGCCGATATTCGCCACGGTCACCCGATAGGCGCCCTCGGCGTCCTTTTTCGCCATGACGCCGAGATCCGACACGAGGACGTTTTTCCGCGCGAGGATCCCGGAGTGGTAATCGGAAAGGTAGAACGCGGGATGGCAGGGATCGTTGCGGTAGGTCCAGTAGGTCCGGCGGAGCTTCCAGTCCATGTCGCCCCAATAGTCCCAATAGCTTTTCTCGCCGCCCGCCTTGTCCTCGGTAATGGAGTCGTCGGGCATGGGAAGGGAAGAGAAGTCCTCGTGGTTCGCGGGACACTGGTACATGACGTGGCGGCTCCGGAAGGTAACGCGAAGCTGCACCATGCCGTCGGGATTGTCTTTCACCAGGCGCGACAGGTCCATCCCCCGGGTAACCCAGCGGTTTTTCATCGACTCGTCCCAGTTGAAGTCGAAGGTATCGCTCCATACGGGCTCGCCCACCCGGCGAAGCTCGTAGCGTCCGTCGAGCTCGTTGTTCTGGAGAAACTGGAGCACGTTGTCGCCGTAAATCTCGTAGGCTTCGACGATCAGTCCCCGGAGGTTCTTTGTTTCCACGGGGACGATCACGCCCTTGGTGGTCGGGAGAATGACCCCGTTGTCGGGGAAGCGGACCTCCGGAATTTCCCATGCGGCGTTCACCGCGACGGCGACCGGCACCTCGAGGGTCTTGCCGCCCTCGCTCCGGATGCCCTCGCGGACGGAGATATCGGCGTCCGCGGTCCAGCCGTCGGCGCTGTAGACGCTGAGCACGTTCGAGTCCACGGAGTAGCGCACTTCCCGGGCGGTTCCCGCCTGGACGAGGCCGCGGAGGTCCTGGGACCGGTCGAGCCGGTCTGAAAACCTGACCTGCACGCGGTTGGGATCGTCGGCGGAAATCTCGAGCACGAGGAAATCGTCCCGGGCGGGCACGAGCCAGTCCCGGCTTCCCTTGCCCGAGGCCCCGACGGCCCGGCCGTCCCAGGACAGGGTCAGGGTACGGGGGGCGGCGGCCCGCTCGATCCCCTTCAGGGTAAAGCGCCATTCGGCGGAAACGGCGGAGGAAGCGGGAGCCGTACCGGGGGCATCCGCCCGCACCGGTTCCCAAAGGGTCTCGATTTTGGGGCCAAGGGCAGCGCCGGAAATCTTGGCCGTAAGGGTCTCGGCGGCGCGTTTCGCGGAAACCGGAACGCCGGTATTGACGGTTCCGGTGAAGGTAAAGCGGGTGGAATCGGACTCGAGGGCGTAGAGCCCGTCGGGCACTACCTCGAATTCCACGGGGCTCACGGTGAAATTGAAGGAACACCCCTCGGCGCCCGCGCCGCTACCGGCGAGGAGACCCGTATCTATCGCGACCGTGAAGGTTTTTCCCGCGTCCATGGGCACATCGGGGGTAAACCGGACGGTCCTGTCGTCTTCCATTACCCAGGTTCCCGCCCTCTTGGGCGTCAAGACCGCCGCCTTTTCGAGGATGCCCGGATTTCGCAGGGGTTCCCGGAAACGGATCACCACGGGGTCGACGGGACCCGGCCGCGAGGAAGTCACTTCCTCCACCGAGGAAACGGAAGACCGGGCGAAGCGGGGGGCTCCCGACGGGCGGGAAACGGCCAGGGCGATCGAGGTCGCCGCCGCCACGATAAGGACGAGGCTCGAGGCGACCGCGATAACGCGACGGGGCGCCGGGAGGCGCCCATGGGGGGTGGGATATTTGATCATGGTATCGATAGTATCACGAATTCCCGCGAGTATCCTCATTTACCGAGCGAAAGGCCCGGATAATCGAAAACGGCCCCGTCGCGTACGATCCGGTCCACGAGGGCGCCGAGGCGTACGTTGCCGCAAAGCTCGGCGAAGGGCCGTTCCCTGAGCCGTTCCTCGAGGATCGAGGTAACCGGGAAGGGGACGCCCGGCCCGGGCAGGGATCTTTTGCGCCGGAGGGCGGTCCGCTCGGCGGAAAGCCACGCGGCGTACCGGTCCGCGGCGGCCTTCAGGGGACCGGTCTGGACGCCCCGGGCGGCGTAGAGGCTTTGCATGTGGGCGAGAAGCACGAAGACCGAGTCCGGAAGGGACAGAAGCTCGCGATAGACCCCGTGGGGAATCATGGAAGGAATGCCCCCGTCGTCGGGAATCCTCCCGATCTTTCGCTCGAGGCCCGTCCGGTACGCGGCCTTCGGCATGCCCGACTGTCGGTTTTCCGCGTAGGCGTCGGCGTAGCGCGGGAGGCGGTCGGGAAACCGGCGCCTCA
>QKCE01000067.1 GCA_003245785.1 Spirochaetales bacterium
ATCAGCGTTTGAAGCCCCTCTTTTTTCTGCTTCTCGCCCATGTAATGGATAAGGGTGATGGTCTTGGTCTTCGGCTTGTCGGCCTTGCCCCCGGCGAAACCGAACGCGGCGACGGCGCCCAACAGCAAAATTGCGCTCACGATTCTTTTCATAAAAGAATTCCTCCTTGAAAGATGCGCTCAGTATGGGGGCGTACGCCGCGACGCGAAACCGGCGTTTTTTTGA
Source organism: Spirochaetales bacterium (assembly GCA_003245785.1). GTDB lineage: Bacteria > Spirochaetota > Spirochaetia > Treponematales > Treponemataceae > Teretinema. Next base: position 226 of record QKCE01000067.1, read on the forward strand.
TTATTACGGGGTCATTATTGACCTTGGCCGATCGCCCGGCGGCCCGCGCCGGCGACGGAAGGTACCTCGGGCGTCCGCGCGCCCCTAGCCGCGGCGGAAGGCCGAAGGAGTCTTTCCGACCGCTTCCTTGAATATTTTCGTGAAGTGTTCCGGCGAGCCGAAGCCGCAAGCGAGGGCGATCTCGGAAATCTGCAGGGCCGGGTCTCCCATCAGGCGCAAGGCTTGGTCGATCCTTCTCTTCCTCACGTACGGCAGGAACGATTCGCCCATTTCGCGCTTGAACACCCGGCACAGGTGGCTCGGCGTCACGCGGAAGGTTTCGGAAACGGTCGCGAGGCCGAAGTCCTCGCCCAGGTGCTCGTCGATGTACCGGATGACCGCCTGGGTAAGGTGCCCGACGGGCCGTCCTTCCGCGACGCCCTCCGGGACGGCCTCCCCCGCGGGAACGTCCCGCAGCGGATCTTCCCGGGGAATTTCCGGCGACGACTCGCGAAGGCGCGAGGCGGCCCGGCGTAGGGCTTGCTCCAGGGCCTCGTTCTTGATCGGCTTGAGGATGATATCCACCGCGCCGAGCCTGAGGGACTTCTGGGCGTACTCGAACCGGTCGAAGCCCGTTATGACGATGAGCTGCGCGTCCGGAAGAAAGTCGAGGACCCGTTCCGCGACGCTGAGCCCGTCCTGGCCGGGCATGCGTATATCCGTCACGATGAGGTCCGGGCGGAGCCTGCGTATCTCGCTTTCCGCCTCGAGCCCGTCGCCCGCCTGCCCGACGACGGAGAACCCGCAGTCCTCCCACCGGACGGTCTTGATCAGTGCCTCGCGGATGAGCCGCATATCGTCCGCGACGAAGGCCGTAAGCTTTCTCATTCCCCGCCCCCCGCTTCCGTCGGCACGGTGAGGCTCACGCGGGTGCCCTTCCCGGGCTCACTCGCGATGTCCATGCCGGAGCCGCCGCCGTAGACGATGAGGATTCGGCGGTTTACGTTCGCCAAGCCCATCTTCGCGTGTACCTTGTCTTCCTTTATTTCGCGGTTCATCACCGCTCGAATCCGCTCCGCGTCCATGCCTACCCCGTTATCCTCGACGCTCAGCACCAGGCGCCCTTCGGCTTCGCGGGCCGTAACAGCGAGGCGGCCCATCCCGGGCTTGGGGTCTATGCCGTGGACGATCGCGTTTTCCACGATCGGTTGGAGGATGAAGTTCGGCACGAGGACCCGCCGCAGGCCGTCGGGAACGTCGATTACGGTTTCAAGCTTTTCCTCGTGAAGGATGCGCTGTATTTGCAGGTACTTCGTGATATACGACAGTTCGTCGTCCAGGGGAATGAGCTTTTTCGTGCCGCGGAGGCTTTCCCGCATCAGGTCGCCCAGGATTTGGATGGTATCCGAGATTTCCGTCTCGCCCTTTACCTTCGCCATGGCGTTGATCATCTCGAGGGTATTGTAGAGAAAGTGCGGGTTTATTTGCGACTGGAGGGCTCCGTACTCGAACTGCAGGGCCGAGAAGCGGATTTCGCTCATGCGAAGCTTTTCCGACGCGAGCCCCTCGACCAGGCCCGCGATTCGGTTCGACAGGTCTTCCAGGGTACCCGAGAGCTGGCCGAGCTCGTCGGCGTGGGAATCGATCGAGTGGCCGTCCAGGTTTCCGGAGGCGATCCGGTTCGCGTAGCGCTGGATGCGGAGAATGCGCTCGGTTTCTCGGGCGGAGAGGACGAACGAGAGGATTACCGCGGCGGCAAGGGCGAGGGCGGCGGCGATAAGGATATAGAGTTCCGCGGTAAAGGACAGTTCCGCGAGGGCCGGGATCGGCGTATAGGTGAGAAGCCTCCAGCGGTTGTCCCGGGTAACGACCTCGTCCACCAGGTAGGATACGCCCCGGATATTCTGCCGCGCGCCGGCGTCGGCCCTATACTCCGGCAAGAGCCCGGCGGAGCCGGGGGAGGCCAGTACCGCCCTGTCCCAACGCTCGTCGGCTATCAGGAGGGCGCCGAGGGCGGCGGTGTCGCTTTCGGGAAACACTATGGAGAAGGTTTCGGGATCGAAGCCGACCGAGAGGACTCCCAGGTATTCCGTGGTCCTGAGGTCGTACATAACCTTGCTCATGAGGATCGTCCCGTCGTCCAGGGTCTGAAATACCGGCCGGGCGCGCAGGGCCTGCACGTAGCCGTAGGGTATGCGGCGGGGGATTACGGCGCCCGAGAAGCCCTGTCCGTCGCGCTGCCGGAAATACCGGTCGCCGTCGAGGGTCTCGATCAGGATGAAACGGATGCCGGTCTTGTAGGTGATTACGTCCGCCAGGAATTTCTCCACCCGTATGCGGATGAGGTTTCCGCCTTCCTCGGGCCCGGCTTTCAGCTGGGAGCCGAGATTGAACGCGTCGAATTGGATGAGAAAATAATCGACTATCTCGCTTATCTTGGTCTCCCAAATGAACGCGGCCTTCTGGAGGAAGGTCGAGGAGAACTCGACGGCCCGGCGCTCGACCTGGGTCCGGGTAATGTAATAGCTCGCGGGGCTGAGGATCAGGACCGAAATGAACACGATAACCGCGTGGGAAAAAAGGTATTTGTGCCGGAGTTTCAGGTTACCGAAACCCCGCGAGACGTAATTCCTGAGCCGGCCCGCGCCCGTTGCCAGGGCGCCGAGGGGGCCGCCTCTTTTTTTGTCCGACATGCCGAACATTGTAAGGGGTCAGTCC
>QKCE01000259.1 GCA_003245785.1 Spirochaetales bacterium
GGAGGCGCTCGTTTTCCGCCCTCAGGTTGTCCACTTCCTCCTGGGCGACCTGTCGGACCCGCACGGCCTGGGAAATGGAGGACGCGACGATGGCCAGCGTCCGGCTCGTGCGGTCGAGGGCGACCCGGGACAGAAAGGGCGTATCTACGGCGATGGAGCCGATTACCTCGGATCCCGTCTTGATGGGGACGCAGACGAAGGAGAGGGCGGAGGTATCCAGGCCCTTGCGGGCCCCGGTCCGGTCGAGGAAGAGGGGTTCGTCGGCGATTCGGGGAATGGTAATGGGGTTGCCGGTTTCGATAACCCGGCCCACGATGCCCTCCCCGGGGCGATACCGGACCCGTTCGAGGGCGTTGGCCCCGTATCCCAGGGCGGTTTCAACGGCGATTTCCCCGTTGGCCCGGTTCAGGATCGTGATGAGACCCCGGGACACGCCCAGGTTTCGCTCCATGACGGCGAGCACTTCCGCGAGAATGCCTTTCATGTCGGCCGGTTCGGCGAGGAGCGCGCTGATCTCGTACAGGAGCCGAAGCTCCGTGAGTTCACGCTCGCAGTTCCCGCATTCGGTCGTAACCTTTTCCTTCATCCTCGCTCCCGCCAACCGGCGTTTTCGCCAAAAAAAAAGACGACCCGGGCATGGTACCCAGATCGTCCTGAATATTTATACAGAATTACTGCATAAAAAACGAATCTTTGTCAAGGCAACGCACGAAGTTTCTTGACAACCAGGGGTTTCTGCGAATAAAATTTGCCATCTTAAAACCACAAGGAAACCGATACCTTGAAAAACTTCAAAGTTGCCATATTGGGATGCGGAACCGTCGGCGGCGGCACGGCAAAAATACTACGCTCGCGGGAGGCCGGTTATTTCGCCGCGCCGGGGATAAAGCTGGAACTCGCCCGGATTCTCGACAAATTTCCCGACGCCGCCTCCGCGCGACACGGCCTGCCCCGGGAACTCTTCGCCGGTGCGGGCGCCGAGCTCTCCGCGGAAGCCCTTGAGGCCGAAACCCGCGCCATTCTCGACGATCCCTCGATCGACCTGGTGGTCGAAACGATCGGCGGCACTTCCGAAGGTCTCCTGGCTACCATGCTGGCCGTCCTCGGCGCCGGAAAGCACCTCGTGACGGCGAACAAGGCCATGCTCGCCGCCCACAACGGGCGCATCTTCGCCGCCGCCGCGGAAAACTCCAGGGCCGTCGGCTTCGAGGCCGCGGTGTGCGGGGCGATCCCGGTTATCAAGGGCATAAACGAATGCATGACCGGCGACGAGATTACCTCGGTTTCGGGCATCATGAACGGCACGAGCAACTATATCCTCTCCAACATGACCCGCAAGGGCCTGAGCTTCGCCGAGGCCCTGAAGGGCGCCCAGGCGAAGGGCTACGCCGAGGCGGACCCCACCCTCGACATCAACGGGGGCGACGCGGGACACAAGCTCCTCATACTCCTCAAGATCGTCTTCGGCATAGAGGCGAAGGTCGGCGACTTCCCGGTCCTGGGGATCGACGCCATCACCGCCGACGACACGGGCTTCGCGCGGGAGGTCGGCGCCGTCATCAAGCTCATTTGCCACGCCAGGCGCGAGAACGAAGGCGTCTACGCCACGGTGCGGCCCATGCTCGTGCGCGAGGGCAACGTGCTGTCGGACATCGACGGGGCGACCAACGCGGTCTCCCTCACGGGGGCCAATTCCCGGGGCAACGTGTTCATCGGCCAGGGGGCGGGCTCCCTCGAAACCGGGAGCGCCATCGTCTCGGATATCGTCTTTATCGCCCGGTACGGCCGGGACGCCATGAGGGAATACCCGGCCGGCGGGATCCCGCTCCTGGACTTCGACGGCCACGAGATGCCCTACGCGGTCATATTCGACACCGAGGACGTTCCCGGCGTGACCGGCATCGTCACCACCGCGATCGGCGCCGAAGCCATCAATATCGACACGGTATCCCACAACCTCCGCGCGGAAGACACCCCCGGGGCGCTCTGGGCGATCACCACGAAGCCCTGTACCATGGCCCAAATCAAGCGGGCCGTCGACTCCGTAAAGCGGTCGACCCCCCGCGCCTTCCTCGCCGAGCCGAAGATCATTCCCATCCTTCATTAATCCCTTAATAATAGAAAGATCGAGGCAGAACGGGCCGTGCCGGCCGAAGGGACGGCTCGCGCCGACCCTTCGGGCGAGGGCTTCGGAACGTCGAAGCCCTCGCGAGCCGGAGGGCCCCTCACGGCCGTTCGAGGAAAGGGCCGCGCGGGGCGTGCGCGGGGAAGGAATTCGCGACTGAAACGCCGCTTTCGGTGGACCCCGGAGCGAAAATGCGCGAAAATTTGCCCTATGAAATATGACGCCATGACGATAGGGGAATATTTCGCTGCCCTTCCTCCGGAACGGGCGGAGGCCGTTTCCCGGCTCTGGCTGACCGTGAAGGACAACCTCCCGCCTGGCTTCGAGGAAAGGCTTTCCTACGGCATGCCTTCCTTCGTAGTGCCCCTTTCGGCCTTCCCCGCGGGCTACCGAGGCGACCCGAAAGAACCGCTACCCTTCATCAGCCTGGCCAACCAGAAAAATTACCTCGCCTTCTACCACATGGGCATGTACGCGAAACCCGAAATCGTCGTCTGGTTCGCCCGGGAATACGGGGCATTGGGAATAGGCCGCCTGGACATGGGAAAATGCTGCATACGGCTGAAGAAGCCGGAGACCGTTCCCTACGCGCTTTTTGGGGAATTAAGCCGAAAAATAAGCATGGAAGAATGGATCGCTGCATACCAAACCACTTTACAAAAATGAAACTCTGTTTTATTTTTACGTAAAATATTTACCTGACAGAATTGTTGACAGCCGGTCATTCTGGTCTTAGGCTGGTATGATACCGGCGTTGTCGGAAATCTATGCGGGACAGGCAATTTCGTTGACGAGAT